>JAKBBS010000118.1 GCA_021808425.1 Actinomycetes bacterium | reverse complement strand
AGCTTCTGTCGGGACCGCACCCACATGCGAGCCGGTACCGGCCAGTCCTGTGGGTCGTAGGCGACGGCAGGAGGAAGCCCTCGGATGTCGACGGTGTGCTCGAAACGGTCGATGATGCCGCCCTCGTTCAGCTCGTCGGGTTGCATCTCCACTTCGCATGGCGGGCACCACAATTGTGCTTGCTTTGGAACCTGGAACGACGCCGACATCGAGAAGATGACTTCGCCGTCTTGTACCGCGACCACATGGCGCGCAGAGAACGATCCCCCGTCACGTTCGCGGTCAACTCTCAGTATTACCGGGCGGTCCACTTGGCCGGGCCGGAGGAAGTACCCGTGCAGCGAGTTCGGCATCCGACCTTCCGGCACGCTGTAGGCCGCAGCTCGCAGAGCCTGGGCGGCGACCTGGCCACCGAACAGCGCCGGGTACTTCGTTGCAGCCGTCTCGTTGCGCCCCCGGTAGAGGTCCTTGTCGAGGAGTTCCAGGTCGAGCAGTTCGACGAGGTCGTCTGTAGTAGTCAACGGTTGGGTCATAACAAGCTCAGCGGCTCACTCTAGCGGTGAATACCTGTCGCCTGGCTGGCCCGTGCCATGACGTCGATGGTGACTCTCCCCGGCATTGCACGCGGCCGTTGCCGCTGCCGTTGCCTACAGGCCGCCACAGGCTAAGGGAAATGCGACATCTTAAGTCCCGGGATAAGACTGTGCGTGTAATTGCACGAAAAATGTGTAATTACACGCACAGTTCGCTACGAACACGGGCCAAATCTCGTATTTCGAGCGGTGTCATTCCTCGCGCAGAAGACCGGCTGCCTTGTTCGCACGCGCCATGATCTCGATGGCGGCCCTCCTTGGCATAGCGTGCGACATAACAGTAGAGGCGACAGAATTGAATTTGCCCGGCACCACCACAGGTGTCCGGCCGATCGAAGCGAGCGTCGCTCTGACTACCGCATCGGGGGTCATCGTCCCGGGCGCCCGAGAGGTGGTGCTCCTCACATAGCCAGGCGTTTCGACGGCTCCGGCCACGCAGGCGATGACCTCCACACCAGCGGGACGGACCTCGTGCCACAGCCCTTCTGCGAGCACCCGCAGATATGACTTGGTGGCAGCGTAAGCGACGAGACCAGGGCTTCCCTGCATGCCTGCCAGCGAGCTCATCAGCACCAAGCCTCCCGTGCCGCGCTGGACCATCCCCGGCAGGAAGGCGCGAGAGACACGGAGTGCCCCCAAGCAGTTGACCTGCACCGTCTCCTCCAGCGCGTCGAGAGAAGTGGAGACAAACGGCCCCGCCGGGCTCGATGCTGCGTTTACCACGACGAAGCCGACATCTCGGCGCGACACGAGCGAGCCGGCTGTATGGTCGTCCAACCAATCGGCCTCCCTCAAGTCACCTGCGACCGCTTCGACATTTACATCGTGGCGTTTCCTCAAGTCTTCGGCAAAAACGCCCAGGATGTCCGCCCGGCGCGCGACGAGCACCAGATCGAGGCCGCTACTGGCCAGTGACTCCGCCCAAGCTGCGCCCAGGCCTTCTGAGCCGCCGATTACGAGCGCCGTCGAGCCGAATCGATCCCGAAGATCGAGGACCTTCGGTCGATGGAACGCAGCTTTCCTCCTCCTCAAATTCGCTGCCCCACGATGAAGTGGTCGCCCGACGCCGCGACCGTCCGGGTGAAAGGATGGGCGTGGCGGGTCATGCGGGTTGCGACGACGAGAGGCAGAAGCAGCCACGGAAGGTTCAGCGCCAGCACCATGGCGAAATGAGGAGTGCGGTAAATGCCGAACCGCTCCTCCGCCAGTATCACCAGCACATCGGTTGTCATCATCCCGCCCCAGAACACGGCAGGGACCCTGATCCATTCTCTGCCCCGCGCGAACGCGTAGATCGCGACTGCGTAGAACGGCCCGAATATGACGGCGTCGATCCAGATCAGCATTTTCCAGAACGGCGGCCGGGCCATCAACAACGGGTCGTAGCGCTCCCCGTAGGAGTGCACCAGATTGACGAAGAAGTGGGGAGGCCAGATCGGATAACGGAAGTGAGACGGGTCAGCGATGGTGAGCTGCTCGATGTCGACGAAATACGTGATGAAAAACAAGTTGACGCAGAAGAACGCGACGATCACGACGTCGAGAGGACGCTCCCGAAGTCGCAGCGTTAGGCGGTCTGTACCAGTGGCTTCCTTCATCGCCATCACATCCTCCACGAACGTCTGGTCGTCGGCCGAAGTCTGCGCCTGACTTCGAAGCGCGTTTTAGTAAAGTAGCAACTCGGACGTGAACCTGGAACCAGCCGTCGCTCCCCTCGAGGGATTAAGTGTCGAAGTGGCTGACCAAGGTCAACCCTTCGACATCGCTGCCTGGCTGCTCGCCTCGATGGGTGCATCTGTATCCGCCTCAGGACCCAGTCACTCGCCTCGCGATGTGAGTGTGGCACGAATCGCGCTCGCAGCAGAGTCAGCACGAGACGGCTGCGGGGCGCTCCTGACGCCGTCTCCTGTCCGTCTCAGCGACGCCGGCCTTCCCGAGGGCTGCCTTGATTACGCGACCGGCGTGACGCTCGCTGCCGGGGCGATCGCCGGGTGGCTGACGGGCGCCACAATAGTGGCGCACGAGACAGCAGTTGCGCTAGAGGTTCGCCTACCGGACGTCATGGCAACCTCCTACAGCGCACCCAACCCGATGCGCCCGCGCCCCCCGCGTCGAGCCCCGGGCGGAGGCTTCTACCATGCCGACCTCGGCGCCTCGGGTGCAGCCGACGACTTCGATCGACTTCTCGCTACGTTGAGACCTGACGTGCCGGCAGCCGATATCGCAGCAGCCTCGCAGGAGTGGCGCCTGGCGGTGTGCGATTACCGCCGAGCGAGCCACCGATCGGGGAAGGGTCCACACACGCCGGGATCGCCCGGCTGGTGCCCGATCCGCTTCGAAGGGGTTGTGCCGCAAGATCCGCGAGACCTAAACGATCGCGTCGAAGGCCGCCCCTGGAAAGGCAGAGCCGGCGCCCTGGACACGGCCGTCCTCGACATGACGAACATGTGGGCGGGACCTCTTGGCACCCGGGTCTTGGAGCAACTCGGGAGCCGAGTAACGAAAGTCGAGCCCTCGTTTCGCCCTGACGGAACCCGCGCAATGCGCGGAGGCGGCATCTACCCCGGTGGCGAGCAGGTAGACCCTGGACACGACTCGGGCATGTGGAACGCGCTCAACTGGACCAAGCGCCACGTGGACATCGACCTTCGGATACCGTCGCAGAGGCGTCGTTTCGCCGACCTGGCCGGCACTTGCGATGTCGTCGTCGAATCCTTCTCGCCCCGAGCTTGCGCCAACCTGGGTATCTCCGAGATGGTCGGGGACGAGGCGATCCTTGTGTCGATTCCGGCGTTCCGGCCCGGGCCTCAGCGCGACTGGGTCGCCTACGGCAGCGGAGTACACGCCCAGTCCGGGCTCGGCGACGTCACGACCTCGTCCGCTGCCCGCACTCCCGTGGTAACGACCGACGGCTGCTTCTCCGAGCCGGCGGTCTCCTACCCGGACCCGCTCGCAGGGTTGACCGCGTCACTCGGAATCGTGGCAGCGCTCGCCGGTCGCTTCCTCGGAACGCAGGTACGTCGCGTGGAAGTGTCCCTCGACGCTGCTATCCAGCCGCTCGTCGACGGCACGAACTCGAAGCGGATCACCAGGACCGACTCCACCTCGACACGGCCGGCTTCTTCGTGCACCTTGATTGATAACGCAGACGACCAGGGAGCGCTGCTCTTGGAGTTGGGCCGCCAGGCCGGATTGACGGTGAGGCGACCGGTCGGAGGCAAGTTCCTCGACCACCCAGTCGGCCCGCTCGGCGCCCGCCGCTAAAGCCAACAAGACCTCACCGCGCATGCTCAGCTCCATCCGCCCGCTACGCCATCGCAACTTCGCGCTTCTCTGGTCGGCAGCGCTCGTTTCCAACGTCGGGTCATGGATGCAAACCGTCGCCGTCGGCGTCTTGGTCACCGCCCGCACGGGCCAAGCTGGCTGGACTGGGCTTGTAGCCGCGGCCGGTTTCCTCCCTATCGGGCTTCTCTCCCCGCTCGGTGGCGTGATGGCTGACAGGATGGACCGACGCCGTTGGCTGTTCGCGACGACGGTTGGCGAGACACTTTTCGCGTGCTGTCTTGCCCTGCTCGCCGCAATGGGCCGGCCGTCGCCGGGCGCTGTGACGTTGCTCGTCTTAGGGGGCGGGGCGATGGGAGCTATCGGCTTTCCCGCTTATCAGGCGATGATGCCCGACCTGGTGCCAGCCGGTGAGCTCGGCGCCGCAATCTCGCTGTCGTCGGCGCAGTTCAATCTCGGCCGTGTGGTCGGCCCCGCCCTCGCCGGGCTCGCCATCGTCGCCGGCGGCTACACGTGGGCCTTCGCTATCAACGCTGCATCGTTCATCGCCGTGCTTCTTGCACTCGTCGCCCTCAAGCTCCCTGCGACGTCACCGACGACAGGCTCCGAGACGCTACGAAAGCGACTCTCCGATGGTGCAGCCGCTACGCTACGAAGCCCCGGAGCGCGCTTCGCTGTCGTGCTCATCTCCGTCGTCGCGTTGACAGCCTCGCCCTTCATAGCGCTCGTTCCTGCCATGGCGATCGACGTGTTCCACGCCGGCGCAGGAGGGACGTCCGTACTGGTGAGCGCGCAAGGTGTCGGAGCTGTGTCCGGTGCGATTGCGATCACGCCGCTCGTAGCCCGATTCGGCCGGCGACGGGTTCTGATCGCCGACCTCGCCGTGGTGGTCGCAGGGCTGCTCGCCTATGCAAGCGCCCCGGGACTGTGGTTCGGCGGCGCAGCCTTGGTGGTAGTCGGAGCGGGCTACATCGGCGTTCTCGCCGGAGCGAACACCGTCGTCCAACTCCACGCGCCGGGGCCTCTGCGAGGACGCATGCTCGGCATCTACATGATGGCGCTCGGCATCCTCTACCCGCTCGGAGCCGTCGCCCAGGGAACCCTTGCCGGTTCGGGCGACCTCAGGATCGTCAGCGCCGGTGGAGCGCTCATCCTCGGATTGGTCTTGGCCGTGTCTCTGTTGTGTCGTTGGTTCCCGACCTCCTTGGAGCCGGTGGGGCCTACCGTCACAACCGCTGCCATCAGCCGAGAATGACCTCTGCAACTTTGCGCATCTCGTCAACGTCGCGCGCGCCTACGACAATCATCGTGACACCAGCCTCCTCCCAAATGGGCAGCTCGTCTCGGATCTGCTCGGCAGTGCCGACCAAGCTGATATCTGAGACCATCTGCGTCGGTATCAAGGCGATAGCCTCCTGCTTCCTGCCGGCGAGGTAGAGATCCTGGATGGTTTCGGCTTCACTCTCGTATCCCATACGGGCGAACACGTTCTTGTGAAAGTTGACCTCCTTGGCTCCCATTCCACCGACGTACAGTCCGACCATCGGCTTGAGGGACTCGAGCACCTCGTCACGGCGATCAGTCACTACGACCGTGACAGTGGCCATGATCTCGAAGTCGTCAGCGCTGCGCCGGGCACCCGGAGCGGCGAACCCTTCCTCCAACCACCCGTTGTACATCGCGGCGGCACGGGGGCTGTAATAGAGGGGCAGCCAGCCGTCGGCGATCTCGGCGGTCAACGCCACGTTCTTCGGGCCTTCAGACCCCAAGTAGATAGGGATGTCCGAGCGAAGAGGGTGCACTATCGAGCGTAGCGGCTTGCCGAGGCCGGTAGCCCCCGCGCCGCTGTACGGGATCTCATGGTGGGGTCCCGGCCCGACAACCGGCTCGCTTCGTGCGAGAACCCGCCGGATTACCTCCACGTACTCGCGGGTCCGGGCGAGAGGCTGGGCGAACGGCTGGCCATACCAGCCCTCGACGACCTGGGGACCGGACACGCCAAGCCCGAGGGCGAACCGGCCGCCGCTCAGGTGGTCGAGCGTCACCGCCGCCATAGCTGTCGCAGTCGGGGTGCGAGCGGACATCTGGATTATCGACGTAGCGAGCTTGATCTTCGAAGTCGAAGAGCCCCACCACGCCAGCGGCGTCAGGGCATCAGAGCCGTAAGCCTCCGCCGTGAAGACCGTGTCGAATCCGAGTCGCTCAGCTTCGATCAACCGCTCGAGCGCGCTACTGGGGGGCTGCGCCCCCCAGTAGCCGAGTTGCAATCCTATTTTCACGCCAGCACGTTACAACCAGCCGTCGGCCGGCAGAACGCTTTGCCGGCTAGCCGATCCGGTTGGGGATGCTCACCTCTGCCACGATGTTCTCTGCGCTCAGGATGATCGCCTCAGCGGAGATGTCCTCCAAGCTGCGCTGAGCCGTCTCGGGGATCAGCAGTGTGAGCACCGTGCCTACCAAGGCCATGCCCGCCGAGAACTCGAGCGCCCCGCCGACTCCGAAAGCCTTCGAGATGTCAGGGAAGAGATAGACGCCGATGAAAGCGCCGAGCTTCGCCACACCAGCCGAGATGCCGTGACCGGTGGTCCTGGCGGATGTCGGGTAAACCTCGGCGGCCAGGACGAAGGTCGTGGTGTTCGGGCCGAACTCGGCGAAGAAGTAGCTGGCGCCGAAGAGGAGCAGGAACGGAATGATCGTCGCCGTGACTCCGGGGATGACACCGATCAGCAGGAACATCAGCCCCATCACAGGGAACCCGATCAACTGCAGGGTCCTGTGGCCGATACGGTCCATGAAGTTCGCCGCCAGGTAGTACCCGGGAGCTGCTGCGACCGTGAAGATGATCAGGTTCAGGGCCAGGGACTGCTCGATAGTCGAGTGCGCTCCGAGCACCTGCTTGACGATGACCGGTGCCGATACTGCGTTGCCGTAGTAGGCGTAGTCGAAGACGAACCAGGTTCCTGCCGTGCCGATCAGGGTGAGAAGGTAGCGGCGGTTGGTGATGAACTCTTTAAAGCTCATCCTCGAAGCACGCCGAACTGTAGAGGGCTGAAGCGTTCCGTCGCTGTACTCCTTGAGCGACTTGACCGCTTCCGCCGTGCGACCGGCGACGTTAGCGAGGTACCGGGGTGATTCCGGCATCCGCCGCCGCGAGTACAGCACTGCCGCAGCGGGAACCGCGCCTAGGGCCAGCAGGATCCGCCACACATCGCCTGGGGCCAGTCCCGAAGACAGCAGGGCGAGGCCGGCCGCATATCCGGTGATCGTCCCGATCGCCTGCATGGCGAACACGAGACCGACGAGCTTGCCTCGGTCCTTTCGGTTCGAGTACTCGCTCATGATCACCGCCGACACCGGGTAGTCCCCTCCGACGCCGAGACCGAGAACGAAGCGGCATACGATCAAGAACACGACGCCCGGTGAGAGTGCCGACGCAATAGCAGCTACCACCATGATCGCGGCTTCGAGGCCGTATATCTTCTTGCGCCCGACCCGGTCGGCGAGGCGACCGTAGACGATCGCACCGACGAACGCCCCGAGCAGTGTCATCGAGTTGATGAGACCGGTCTGGGTGGAGTCGAGATGCCACTGCTTGGATATCAACGTCGACGCTGTCCCGATGATGAACAGGTCGTAGGCATCGGTGAAGAAACCCATGCCTGAGGTGAAGATAGCTTTCGTGTGGAAACGACTGATCGGGGCTTCGTTTAGAGCGTCGATCAGGTCTGCCTTCTCTACGTCGGTCACGCAGGCCTCTCTTTGCTGTGTGTATGCATCGATGCTCAACATACTGAGCGGAGGTGTACGGCTCCTGTCCTGCGCATTTCGATTTGGCAAACGCAATGTGAACTTCAGGTGAATTGGATCCGCGTCAGCGTGGCACCTTGGACCAGGGCAGCTCCTTGTCGACGCGAACATCTCCCGGCAGCCCGAGCACGCGCTCGCCGAGGATGTTCCGCTGGATCTCCGAGGTTCCTCCCTCGATGGAGTTGGCTCGGCTTCGAAGGAACATCTTGCGCGACGATCCTGGCGGCCCGGTGAGACCGAGAGTCTCAGCTCTGTGCATCTCATACGTGTAGCCGACGGTGCCGGCCGGACCGAGCAGGTCGACGCACGTCTCGTAGATGCGCTTGTTGACCTCCGCGAACATCAATTTTGCGATCGAGCCTTCAGGTCCGGGGTTACCCGCCCGGCGGTTCGCGCCCGCTCTGATATTTGTGAGTCGCAACGCCTCGGCCTCGCACCACAACTGCATAAGCTTGTCCCGTTTGGCGGGGTTCCGATTGTCTGAGGCACGCCAAAGTCGTAGAGCCTCCGCGATCGCGCCGCTTCCGCGCTCCGGGCTTGAGCCCCCACCGCCGATCGCCGTCCGCTCGTTCATCAGCGTGGTCATAGCTACCCGCCAACCCTCGCCTACCTCGCCGATGCGGTCCGCGTCTGGGATACGCACCTCCGTCAGGTAGACCTCGTTGAACTCGGCTTCGCCAGTGATTTGCACTAGCGGCCGCACCTCCACCCCTGGCGCATGCATGTCGAGGGCGAAGTAAGTGAGGCCCTTGTGCTTGACGACCTCGGGATCGGTGCGAGCGACGAGCATTCCCCGATCCGCGATGTGAGCCATCGTGTTCCAGACCTTCTGGCCGGTGACGACCCACTCGTCGCCATCTCGTACCGCTCGACAGGCGAGGCTTGCGAGGTCAGATCCCGCCCCCGGTTCGGAGAACAACTGGCACCAGGCGTCCTGCCCGGTGAACATGCGCCGCAGAAGCCTGTCATTGACCTCGTCGCTTCCGTTGGTCACGACGGTCGGCCCAGCGAGGGTGAGCCCGAAGAAAAAGCGGCCGTCAGCCGACTTCGCCCCTGCCTCGCGGAGGCGCTCGTCTACGCGCCGCTGCAGTGCCGGCGCGACGCCGAGCCCGCCTCTCCCCTCCGGAAAGTGCACCCAGGCCAACCCGTGGTCGTACTGCGCCCCCCGAAACTCCTCCATCGGGGTCGTGTTCGGATCAACCTCCGCTAGCAGCTGCTCTGTACGGTGATCGACGAGGTCTGCCGGGTTGCCCATAGAGACATTGTTCCACTCGACCGACTGCATCGAAAGCCGAAGCACCCGACGCGCCCCCGCCCGCTTCGCGTAGGGTCGAGGCTAGGCACGCGCCGAACCGTAAAGCAGGCCCGCCTGCCGCACACTCACACCGGAGGTCCACTTATGCCCGCGAACCCGCTCAGCACCGACGACTTCGGCGGAGAACTTTTCAATCTCGGAATCTCAGCGAAAGCCCGGCCTCTGCTGGAGCGGGTGAAAGAGTTCATCGAAACCGAAGTGACGCCGATGGAGCAGCAGTATTTCGCGCTCGGCGACCGTAGGGAGGACCGGTGGAGTTTCGCCCCCGGGCAGCTCGACCTCCTCGACGCCACCAAAGCCAAGGCGAAATCCGAAGGATTGTGGAACTTCTTCCTTCCCGACGCCGAGACCGGCGAGGGCCTGTCCAACCTCGACTACGCGTACATCGCCTTCGAGCTCGGCAAATCGCGGCTCGGCTCGGAGTGCCTCAACTGCTCCGCTCCTGACACGGGAAACATGGAGGTCCTCGAGCGCGTCGGCACTCCCGAACAAAAGGAGCGCTGGCTGGCGCCCCTGCTCGCCGGGGAGATCCGCTCGGCATACGCGATGACCGAACCCGACCTCGCATCGTCGGACGCCCGGAACATCGCCTGCGAGGCGGTGCTGGACGGCGAGGAGTGGGTGATCAACGGCGAGAAGTACTACATCTCCGGGGCCGGGGACCCCCGCTGCAAGATCATGATCGTCATGGTTCGAACCAACCCGGACGCCGCCACACACCTCCAGCAGTCGCAGATCCTCGTCCCGATGGACGCCCCCGGCGTCGAGATCGTCGGCCCTATGCTCGTCTTCGGGCACGACGACGCCCCGCACGGGCACATGCACCTTCGGTTCAACGATGTGCGTGTCCCCAAGTCGAACGTCCTTCTAGGCGAGGGCCGCGGCTTCGAGATATCTCAGGTCCGCCTCGGACCCGGGCGAATCCACCATTGCATGCGCTCGATAGGAGCAGCGGAGAAGGCCCTCGCCCTGATGGTCGAACGAGGCCTGAGCCGCGAAGCATTCGGCAAGCCGATCATCTCCCTCGGAAAGAACACCGAGTGGGTTTCACGGGCGCGAATCGAGATCGAGGCGATGCGGATGATGGTGCTTCGCGCTGCGAAGGCGATGGACCTTATGGGCAATGCGGAGGCACGCGTGTGGGTGTCCGCTGCGAAGGCCATGGTCCCGGAACGGGTCTGCAACATAATCGACCAGGCGATCCAGATCCACGGCGCGACCGGCATCTCCCAGTGGACTCCGCTCGCAGACATGTACACCTCTCAGCGCACGCTGCGATTCGCTGACGGGCCGGACGAGGTCCACCACATGGTGGTCGGGAGAGCGGAGATCGCCCGGTACCAGGCGAGGCGCTAGCCGAACTGGCGCTTGGGGGCGCATGATGCGCGCGCTGGATCACGCCAAGGCGGACTCTATTGCTTCGAGACCCGCAAGGAATGCCGCGGCTTCGGTGTCGTCCAACGCTGCGAATGCGGGC
>JAKBBS010000117.1 GCA_021808425.1 Actinomycetes bacterium | reverse complement strand
GGTTCTTGGAGTAGTCGAGGTGCAGGTCGGCGCCGTCGAGGGTCATCGTTCGCCCACGGGTCGGGTCCGAGGCGAAGAGGTCGCGCAGGTGCACGTCGGCCATCACGGCACTGTGCGCCTTCACGGCGTGCCATTCGGGGGTCTCGGAGATGCGAACCGGTGATATCTGCATGATCGAAGTATGCACCATGCCAAGGTGCGTCCGGTGCCTTTGAAATGGTGCGACGACCGTCCCCAATGACGGGCTGCCGAGGTGTGCTTCGTCGTGTCGAAGGGTTCGAGGAATGATTCAAGAAAGCGGTCACCTAGGTCCAACACGTAGATGTCAAGGGGATAAAGTTCGAGGACATGAGTGCGATCGGCTGGCTTATATTGGCGATCGTCGTTGTCGCCATCGCGTTACTGGTGTTTGTAATAATTCGAAGGCGGCGGCGGGGAGGAGGCGTCATAGCTACTAGGGGTGAGCGATGAGGCTGTTGATGACCGCGTCACAGATTCGCGGACTTCCGGTGGTTACGGTCGGGGGCGAGGACATTGCCGAGGTGCGTGATGTGATCTACAGCCCAAAGGCCGGTCGCCTTGTCGGGGTAACGCTCAACAGGCGAGGCTTTCTCGGCGGGAGGCACCCCGAAGTCCTTCCTGCCGAGTCCATCCACGCGGTCGGCCAAGACGCTGTCATGGTGCTCGACGAGTCCAGTCTCGTTGAGGCTAGTGAGGCCCCTGACGAAGTCGGGACACCCGCCGCTCAGCGCAATGTGCTTGGCGACGACGTTCTCACTGAGGGAGGGACGAGTCTGGGCAAGGTCACCGATTTGGTTTTGCTGGTCGGCGGCAGCGGCGAGGTGGTTGGCTATCAGATCCAAAAGCCTGGAGGCGGAAGCGGCTACATTCCGCTGCCGGCACAATTGTCCGTTTCTGGGGCCGCCCTGGTTGTCTCGAATATCACTGAGGAGTTCGTCGAAGATGATCTCGTCGGGCTCGGAGCAGCGGTCGACGAGTTTCGAGCCCGTGTGGGGCTGCAGTGAGCGAATCGTTCCGGGCTTCGAGTGGCCGTAAAGTGATGAGCAGGGAGAGCGCGACGGAGGTCGGTTTCGTCGGTCATCTGCTGGTGGACGCCGCTCAACGTCGGGTGGTGGCGGTCGCAGTTGGTAGAGGCAAGAAGGCCCGTTTGGTCGACTGGGACCAGTTGAGCGGGTTCGGTCCTGACGCAGTCATGGTTGTCGAGGAGAAGTCACTCCGATCGCCGGTCGACGAACACGAGCGTGCCGCGCTTGAGGGGAATCTCGACCTTGTGGGCAAACGCGTTCTTACAAATCTCGGCTACGAGCTTGGCAAAATCGACGACGTTACCTTTGACCCTGGCAGCGGTATGCTCGAGGAGCTGCTTATCGGCGCCCGTCGGGTGCCGGCCGGGTCACTGATGGGCAACGGCTCCTATGCCGCGGTGCTTGACGAGAGCCTGGTTCCTCCTCCATAAGCGGTCATCTGGCTGCAACGGTCTCGGTTTCGGAGGCATGCTGTTTCAACCTTGCTGGTGGCCAGCTACAATTCGGCGTGGTTGTGCGCAGATTCGTCCTATTCGACGTGGACGGAACGCTCGTCCGGGCGGGGGAGGCCGGCCCAGCATCGTTTGACAGGGCCGTCGCTTCTGTTCTCGGGGTAACGGTCACGGAGCGCCCCCACATGGCCGGAAAGACGGATCACCTGATTGTAGGCGAGTACCTCGAATCCCTCGGAGTTGCAAGGACCGATCAACTTATCGCCGCGTTGCTCGATGCGCTCGCGGAGGCTCTCGCCGAGGCCGACCGCGGAGGCGAGCTTCGAGCGGGAGGCGCAGCCCTCCCGGGTGTCAGCGAGCTGCTGCAGCGCCTCTCCGAAGACGATCGGGTGATCGTCAGCCTTCTCACAGGAAACGTGGTACGCAACGCCAAACGCAAGATGGACGCCTTCGGCTTGGCCGGCTGGCTCGACTTCGAGGTCGGCGCCTACGGAAGCGACCACCACGACCGTAACTGCCTGGTGCCCGTCGCCCTCGGTCGGCTCCGCGACCGCAACGACGTCACCCTCGACGGCTTCGACGTATGGGTGGTGGGCGACACACCTCGAGACCTCGCCTGCGCTCAAGCTGCGGGCGTGCGCTGCCTCCTCGTAGCCACGGGCGGCTACACGTTCGGAGAGCTCGAGTCCCTCGGAGCCGACGCGACGATGGCGGACCTCTCCGACACCGACACCGTCGTGAAGCTCCTCACCGGCGACCTCTAGGACCCGCGACCCGCGACCCGCGACCCGCGACCCGCGACCCGCGACCCGCGACCCCGAGCTCAAGCGATTAGCGAAGCGCCCGGAGCGCCTCCACGTCCCCCGGGCTGAGTTGCCAGTCGCCGGCGACCGAGTTCGACCTGACCTGCTCGGGGCTCGTCGCCCCAGCAATAACCGACGAAACCACCGGCGACGCGAGAAGCCCGGCGAAAGCAAGTTCGAGCAGGCTATGGCTGCGCTTCTCTGCGAAGTCGGCGAGGGATTCGATCCTGTCCCACTGGCTCGCGGTGATGTCCCTGCCGTCCATTCGCGTCCCGCTGGGCCGCTGCTGGTCACGGCGGTACTTGCCGGTGAGCAGGCCGTTCGCGAGAGGAAAAAATGGCAACATCCCTACACCCGCTTGCTCGCACGCCGGCAGGAGCTCGCGCTCCGCGGACCGTTCGAGCAGGCTGTAGTGGTTCTGGGCTGACACGAAACGACTCCGGCGGTCGCGCCGGGCGACCCACTCGGCTTCGGTTACCTGCCAGGCAGCGAAATTCGAGGAGCCGACGTAGAGGACCTTCCCTTCCCGAACGAGCTCGTCGAGTGCGGCGAGAGTCTCTTCGATCGGCGTTATCCCGTCGGGGCGGTGCAGTTGGTACAGGTCGATGCGGTCCGTGCGGAGACGCCTCAAGCTGTCCTCGACGGCCCGTCGGACATACCATCGCGACGCCCGGGCGATGCCGGGACCCTCTCCCATGTCGGAGCCGAACTTGGTGGCGAGCACGACCTCGTCGCGGTGTCCGGCCAAGGCTTCGCCGAGCAGGCTCTCGCTCCCGCCTTTGTCGCCGTAGGTGTTGGCGGTATCGAGAAGCGTGATCCCGCAGTCGATGGCGGCGTTGACCACTGCTTTCGTCTCGTCGAGACGGAGCTTCGCGCCGAAGGACCCCCCGAAGTTGTTGCATCCCAGACCGACCGCGGAGACGGTGAGGCCGGAGCTGCCGAGCTGACGGTATCTCATGGCAGGTATCGTAGGGCGGATATGACGCTGGCCGGTCTACCTTCCCGGCGCCGAGGCACAGGGTTTCGTTGGATCACCATAGGCGTGGTCGCCACGGTTCTGATCCTGCTGATCGACGCTTCTCTCAAGTCGAGATCGACCGCCCCGGCCCGCCAACTGGCTACCGGAGCGTGGGTCGACCAGGTACTGCCCGTCATATCCGCCTCGACCGGCAACGGCGAGGTGCTGGCTTCCATCTGGTCAGGCGGCCTGTCGAGAAGCGGCCCTTCGATAGCGTCTACCGTCGAGAGCGTCGCCACCAAGTCGGCGGCCGAGTATGCGACGTTGAGCAAGCTCAGTCCCCCGAACAGTTTGGTTGGCTCCGCCGGCCTGCTGGAGGCGAGCCTCCTGGCGCGTAGCCAAGCCGCTTCTACAGTCGAGAAAGTCCTGCTCGCGACGCTAGGGGCGGCCGCCGGCCCTTCGAGCCAGGGGAATCCCGCTGATTCGACCGCATCGTCTCCTTCCGTCGAGGCGCCGTTGCTAGCCCAGGCAGCGTCCGATATCGGCGTCGGGGATCAGGCCTACTCACTGTTCCGCTCGACTTTCCCCGCATCGGCAGGAGTAAGAATGCCTGCGTCGGTGTGGGGCGGCGACACGGCGCCGTACCAGTCGCAACCCGCTCAGGTGTTCCTGACGTCACTTCAAAGCGCTGCTTCGACGAGCCCGCTCTACCAGTTCAACATTTTTTCGCTGTCGACGAACCCTGCCCCGCTTACCACCAAAGGCTCGACATTGGCCTTGCCGGACGCCTCCTCGATCAGCGTGAACGTCGTAGTGGCGAACACCGGGAATCAGCCGGCATCCCATGTGACGGTCACCGCTACGATTTCGCCGGCGGGTCGTGGCTCGTCTACGGTCAGGGATTTCGTCAGCCTGGCCGTCGGCCAGGCCTACACCATTAACCGCTTGGGGCCGCTGAACCCGCCGTTCGGCACGCCTGTCACTCTCACTCTCACTGTTACAGCCTCGACGAGCGCAACCAGCCCCACGACCACGACGTCGGGGTCCAACGCAAGCACGGGAAGCGGTACTGGTCCCGTCCCGACGGTCAAATCAGCGACCTCGTCGATCGTCTTCGAGATGCCTGCCCCGCCCCCGCCTACAACGACGACCGTTCCGACTTCGACCTCGAAGGGTGCCACATCGACAACGACGCCCGCTGCGACCGCGACGCGCCCGGGCGGCTAAGGCCGTGCTCGTCCCTCGTGGAGTGTGGGCGACTGGCCCGAACCTATGGGCAGAGCCCTACTGGACCCTCCCGAACGCCATCGGGGTTCCATCGTGGCTGAGCGGCTCCACCCGCACGTCGGTCCCGGGGTAGTCGGCGGCGACGACTTCGCCGTTGCCCACGTACATCGTCACATGCCCGGGTTGCGCTCCCTGCCCGTTGTTGTAGAAAACGAGGTCCCCAGGCTGCAACTGCGACTCGCTTATGCGGGTCGTGCCGTAGTACTGCGACACGCTGTAGTGGGGGAGGCTCACACCGGCGGCCTCCCATGCGTACATGACGAGACCCGAGCAGTCGAAGTCCGCGGGGCCTGCGCCGGCCCACACGTACGGCTTGCCTACCTGCTCGAGGGCTACTTTCACTGCGATCTGCGCCGGGATGGCCGCCGGCTGGCTCGGTGCGGCTGCGGTGCCGGACGAAGAAGCGGGAGCATTCGAGTTGGCGACCACGCTGGTTGTCGCCCCGCCGCTCGTGGCCGACACAACTTGCGCTGTCGCGGTCGCCGAGACGCGTAGCACCTGGCCGGGGTAGATCAGGTTGGGGTCGCTGATGTTGTTGAGCGATGCGAGCGCCTCGTAAGTCGTTGCGAACCGGTCTGCTATCGAACCGAGCGTGTCGCCAGAGACGACTGTGTAGGAGCCGGAGGGTGTGAGGGCGCCATGCTCGGAACTTCCTCCCGTGGCGGTTGCGGCCATCGAGGCAGCGTGCGCTGTGGTGGCGACGCGTAGCACCTGGCCCGGGTAGATCAGGTTGGGATCGCTGAGGTTGTTGATCGCGGCGAGCGCCTCGTAGGTGGTTCCGTACCGTGCTGCTATCGAAGCGAGGGTGTCGCCCGAGGCGACGGTGTAGTTGCCGGCGCTGGCTGCCCCGACGCTGGCCACAGCCGCAACGCTTGCAGTCGAGGTTGTCGGTGCCGGCGTTGCTCCGGCGGCTGTCGCGCCGCCGAGTACGACGGCGGTGCTCACAGCGGTGACGCTCGCTGTGGTCGCAGCGAGCGCGACGGTCCTCCTTGAACCTTCCTCCAGCCTGAGCTGGGTGAAACGTAGGTTCGCCAGCCAGCGCTGTCCGGTCGTGTCCTTCGGCGTGCGCCCTACCAGGATCGTCAACGCGAAGACCAGCGGCGCGAGAAGCCATCCGGCCGCGTTACAGGCAATAAACCTACCGACGTCGACAACCGAATCGAGCCCCCCACGGTCACCGTCCGTGCTAGCAGCCTCGCCGGGCCGTATCGTCCTTGCGCCCGTCTCCTGGATCCGGTCTACGTCGCCGTCGAAAAGCCCGAAGTCCGACATTTCAGATTCCCAGCGCTTGAATTCCTGTTCGACGCTCCGCCGATCCGACCTCCGCACGGCCAACCCGTACAAGCCTGCGAGGAGAACGACTGCTGCGACGCTCGCCCATCCCGCCACGGAATCGGTGGTGATAGCAGCGAGTAACCCCCCAGCGGCGAGGGCCACCAGCGCCAAGAAAACTCTCCGCCGGCGAACCGTCAGCTGGCCGCCTGGTGCGAGGACGCGTTGTTGTTCGAGCATGGTCATGGAAAAATGAACCCTCCTCGGGAAGCTCTGTCGCCACAGGCGGCCCGTTCGGCCACCCAGGTTCCTCCCGCAGCTTCGTTTGGTCCATACCCTAGCTGAGGAGCCCAGCCGCCACAAGGGGCTTTCGACTCTCGGTCGGTTTTAGATGTGAGAAGAGTGCCACGACCAGGCGGACGCGACTATGTCGTCAAGGCCGTGGCTGGCATTCCATCCGAGAAGGTTACGAGCCTTTGCGTTGTCCGCCCACAAGGCAATCGGGTCTCCTGGACGGCGCGGAGACTCCTCGTTCGGCACTGGGCGCCCCGAGGCACGCTCAGCTGCGCTCAGGACCTCCCTCACCGAGGACCCGGTCCCTGTACCCAGGTTGATCGCCGTGGACGCGTTGCCGTCGCGCAGGTAGTCGAGGGCCCGTAGATGCGCGTCGGCGAGGTCGTCCACGTGGATGTAGTCACGGACAGCCGTACCGTCGGGCGTCGGGTAGTCGGTTCCGAAGATCTTCAACGGCGGCGCCGCTCCGAGAAGGGCCTTCATCGCGACCGGGACAAGGTTGAGCGAGCACGTCCAATCCTCGCCCAATGTGCCGTCCATCGCCGCACCGGCGGCGTTGAAGTACCGCAGGCTGACCGACCTCACTCCCAGGCAGCGGTCATACCATCCGAGGATCCGCTCGACGAGAGCCTTGGATTCCCCGTAGGGGCTTTCCGGGTTCACTGGAGCGTCCTCTCCTACCGGGACCTTCGACGGTGTGCCGTAGACGGCGCAGGTAGATGAGAACACCACCTGCTCGACGCCCGCCTTCTGCGCAGTTTCGAAGAGCCTGGTGGATCCCCCGACGTTGTTCAAGAAGTAACGGCCCGGCATCTCAAACGACTCCCCCGCAGCCTTGTACGCGGCGAAATGCACTATCGCATCAATGCGATGGTCAGCTATCAGTTTCGAGACGAGGGCCTCGTCGGCGATTTCGCCCTGGACGAACTCCGTGTCGCCGACCGCCGCGCGGCTTCCGAACTCGAGGGTGTCGAGCACGACCACATCCTCGCCGCGGGTCCGGAGCGCTTTCACCGTGTGGGATCCGATGTAGCCGGCGCCGCCGGTAACGAGAACAGTCATCGCTACATTCTGCCCCCTCAACCGGGGGACTCGTTCGCTGAGTCGTCTTCCGGGCGACCGGTAGCGCGATCGGTGCTGCGCGAAGCTGTCCCTGATGTTCGTGACGAACCACGTGCTTGCGGGCGCCCTCATCGGTAGAGCCTTGCGCAGGCATCCCGTCGCAGCTTTCGGCGTCGGGGTGGTCTCGCACTTCGCCATGGATGCCTGCCCGCACTGGGGTATGGGCGGCGACGAGCCGTTTTCCTGGGAGCGTTTCTACCCGATAGCACGCTGCGACGGCTGCCTCGGGCTTGCCGCGATGACAGCGGGTCTTGGTTTGGCGCCGGGTGCGAACAGGAAGGCGAGTTTGTCGGGGATGCTTGGGGCAGCGGCGGTCGACGCAGACAAGCCGATGCGTTACTTCTTCGGCTGGAATCCGTTCCCGGCGGCGGTGCAGAGGCTACACACCAGGGTCCAACGCCAAGCGCCGAACCGGATGGGTGTCGAGTTGTTCGTGGGAGCGGCGCTCGCCTCGATGGTCGTGGTGCTGTCTCGGCGCGACCGGGCACGGAGCTAAACGGCGCGCTGTCGTCAAGCGAAGCGCCGTCTAGCCGGCCAGGTCGTACCAGTCGTAGTGTGCGGACTTCAGGTCGCTCGGCTGGCTGCGGCCGACCGCCTGGATGCAGTTGAGCCATGAGTAGTCGGGGTGACCGGTCTCGAAGGTGGGCGTGACGTACGCCGGACTCGAACCGACTCGGGTCGTTGCGTTCGTGCGGCCGCGGTATTGGATGACGATCAGGGCACCGTCATCAGTTTCGACCAACGCCCGGACGTCGATCGTTGCGACTCCGCCCGAGACGGTCACATAGTCAGCGGCCTGTCCTACCAGTTGGGCACGGATTCGTCTCCGTTAAGGACCATGCCGGTGACCTGGGCGACCCACCGGTCGCCGGCGGGCCCCGCTCCGACGAACTTTGCCCGGTCGATGGTCAGATCGACGGTGCAGAGACGCACAAGGCTAAGAGGCGCCGTAACCTCACAGGTCATGGTCACCTCGAGAGGAACAGCGCCGCGCACCGATCGAAGCAGCCGCCGGCGCCAGGAGATACTCGACTCCGCGCGTCGTGTATTCGAAGCGCGCGGATATCCCGAAACGACGGTCGCGGACATCGTCGACGCTCTCGGAGTCGCCCGAGGAACTTTTTACACATACTTTGCGTCGAAGGACGAGGTCCTCCAGGTGCTTGTCAACGACATGTCCGACGCCCTCTTCGACGCAGCGACGAACCCCGCCGAACACCACGAGACGCCGTATCTCGCGCTCGAAGCGACCATCCGCCAGTTCGTTCACAGCTATCGGGAGTGGGCAGCTCTAATAAGAAACCTTGAGCAAGCCCTCGCCTACAACCGCGACTTCCTCGCAGTGCGCCAGGAAATCCGGCGTCGATTCAGTCAACAACTCGAGTCGGTCATCCGCCGTCATCAAGCCCGAGCTCCCGATCCCGACGGGCTGGACCCAAACACTGCCGCGTACGCCCTCGGCGGGATGGTGGACGACTTCGTGCATGGGGCCTACCTCCTTACGAACTCCGAGCCAAGCGAGGCCGACATCGTCACCCTTTCGATCATCTGGGCTCGCGCAGTTCTGCTTCCGGTGGAGCGGACGAGTTAGGTGGACCAGGCCCGCTCGTAGCAGCCGGATGACTGCTCCAAACTTGGGCCTTGTGGGGCCCTTGTGCCTGCGTCCCGGTCCGGCGGTCGTCGTCGTTAGCGCGCAGATGTGTCCACCCATCCAGCTGCCGATGTAGCCGCAACCATCCCAGTCGAGGTTTGTGCCACGGGCCTATCAGCTAGCACCTAAACTGTGCCTGTTGCGCTCGTAGCCCAATGGATAGAGCGTCTGACTACGGATCAGAAGGTTGGGGGTTCGACTCCCTCCGAGCGCACCAGAGAAGTCCTGGCAGGAGGCTATTTTTGTCTTAGGGTGCCTGTCGGAGCGGGTCCGTCCGGGGCGGTTCTGACGAATCCTGACGACGGCTGTCGGGCCCGGCGCCGGGTTTTTCGGGGTGCCGACAGTGTTGGTGTGGCCAGCACACACGAACGCTACGACGTCGAGAAGGACCCGATCGCCCCGCTGGTGGTCGACGCCCGCGCCTGCTCAGAGCTGATCGGGATCTCGTGGTCGTGGATGCAGAAGCTGTGCGCGGCGGAGGCGTGGAGGCGCGATGAGCTTCCGCCACCGACGTTCGTCGGGCGAGGTTCGGGTAAGAGGGATCGCTGGGGGCGGTCAGGCGGGAAGCGGGTGTGGGAGCTGGCGGCTGTCACCGAATGGCTCGAACAGCACCGGTGGAGGCCTGTGGAATGACCCGTTGGAGAGTGGCAGAACTGACCGCAGAGGACGATGGGGACAAGGTTGTCAAGGACGAGTTCGGCGCGGTTGTGACCGATCCTCGCAATAAGAGGATCCGACGTTACCGGGTGCGTTGGGCAATCTGGGACGAGAGGTCAGGCGTGTGGAAGCAGCGATCACGTCGGTTCCCTCGCAGCCGCTACGACGAGGCCCGAGACTTCCACCACGAACTGCTCGTCGCAGAGCGCGTGGGGTCGGCAGCTAACGAGGACGGTGTACCGGCGGCGACACCCGCCGCGAGTCGTCGCCCGGCGCGCGGGGCGCGGACTGTCGAGGAGTCGGCGGTGGAGTTTCTGGCTTTGAGACCGTACGCTTCTACGAACAGCAGGACTTTTTGGCGTCAGAACGTCGAGTTCGCGGTCGCGGCGTTGCGTGACAGCGGCGACCGGCTTGTCTATGACATCGAGGGACAGTGCAGGTCGCTTTCCTGGGCGGAGATCGAGGATCGCCCCGACTATGTCGAGCAGCTGCTACTCCTCCGTCGCGGCACCGACCTGCGGGAGCTAAAGTCCCGCCGCGCGCAGGAGGCGGCCCGTCAGCGGTGGGCTGCTTATGAGCGTGACCGGGCAGCCGGCCAGCCCCGGCGGGGTCCCGCTCCCAAGGCGCCCGCTCCGCTGTCCGAGCCGTGCTTGGACGGCGGGCGGGCCCCTCGTAGCGTGAGCGAACGGACAGAGGAGGCCTTCGCCGGCGTGATGTCGGCATTCTTCCGTTGGGCGCACAGCTCTGGACTGACATCCACCGACCTCTGGGCGCCGGTCGCGGAGTTCGTATCCCACCCCGCCGACATGCGGATCTCCGAGCGGATGGTCCCCAACGTCGGACAGGTCATAGATTTGGCCGACGCGACAGGCCGGCTGCCGGGCGGCGAGCGCTACAGGGTTCCGGTGCTGGCGGCGGGGCTATTGGGTCCCCGGCCCGAGGAGCTCTTCGTTGTAGAGGG
>JAKBBS010000116.1 GCA_021808425.1 Actinomycetes bacterium | reverse complement strand
CTCGGCCCGCTGTCGACCGACGAGGGTGAGCAGCCACTCGTGGGCCATGAAGTAGGTGATGTCGCCGACCGTGGCCGTCTGCGGGCCGAACCAGGGGATGACGTAGCAGGCGAGGATGTGACGCACCTGCTCGGCACGATCCGGTCCCGCGCGGCGGAGATCGTCGTTCGCGGCGGCGACCCACATCAGCGCCACCGACGCGACGTCGGTGGCGGCATCTCGACGCTTCGATGTCGCCGACGGGATCGAGGTCGCGGTGGTGGTCGGAGACCACCCGTATGTGTGAGCCATGCGACGAGGCTTGCCAGCGGCCCGATCGCACGCACATCGGCGTCGATCAAGTCTCCGATCCCATACGAAGCCCCTGTTCACGGGTCCAGGCATGCCGGTCATCACATCCGTAACAGCGCGACCGACCGTTCAAGTGGTGGCGGGGGCATTGAGTGATCGGGCGAGCACTGAGTTATGAGCCTGACGACCTCGGCCCAGCGCTTGTGGGCAAGAACTGCGTCAGCTGCTCGCGGTGGCTGATCACGACAGTCGAGAACAGTCGATCGAGGTGGGCATGGGTAATCGCGGTGCGGACGGCATTGTCGGTGACCACGACGTCGCAATAGGGAATAGCGATGCTCAGCGCGTCGATATCCCGAAGGTCGCTCACCGTCCAGCGATGATTAAGGTCCCGGTGGTATCGCTGACGGATCGTCACGGCCACCCGGCGGCTCGGCATGGCGAGCAGTAGCTCGGTCATCTGTTCCTTTGACGCCGTCAGCTCCGTCGCGATCCGATAGGGGTCGTCGTCCGCGTGCACGAGAGCACCAAGGAACTCCCCAAACATCTCGGCGACGAACTCCCCAGCCACGACCACGTCGTCCAGGCGCCGGTACAGGCTCGGGTCAGCCCGGAGGTTGTCGACCACTTGCAGGACTCGGGCAAGGCGGGCTTCGGCACGGTCACGGTCCGCGTAAGGATTGAATCCCGGCACGTCTCGGCCACCGCGCAGGGCGAGACGCTCGAAGGCTGCATTCGCCGATGATTCGAGCTGATGGATGCCGTCTTGGCCCAGGCGGCGCTGCAGTGCTTCCATCGCTGCCGGCGAGGCATCGATCCGGAAAGAACCGGCCACGCCGTTAGCGAATCCGACGCCTCGCCCGATCTTCGGCGAGACGCGGACGACCGCCGGTCGACCGAAGCGGGCCTTCAGCTGGTTGTCGAACTCTTCTGCGAACACCGCGCTCAGCGGCGCCAGCGTCCAGAAGTCCGAGAGCTCCTCCATGACTTCGGCAGCCTCGGCGGTGAGGCGCTCCCGGGGATTCTCCCATAGCTCGCAGTAATGGACCGCGGAGAGGGGCACGACGATCCGCCCCTCACGACGAAGTATCCGTAGCCGCTCCAGCAACTCCCTGTCCGTCGGAATGTCACGTCTGCCGGCATTTGCCCGGCCGAGCGCGTACCAGTGGTTCGTGTCCAGGTAAACGGCGACCGGCTCGTCATCACCACCAGACACATCGATCACCAATGGTCAGTCTGCCTCTTGCGGACGCGGTCGACTGCTACGACCCTCACGGTCGAGCCATCCTCGGACTCAGGACGAAGATCGACCTGCCCGGCCGTCGAATCGGTGAGTAAGGCACTGCCCTACGCTGCGGTAGGGCTGCGTAGGGCAAGGAGGCGCCTGTGAGTCTCGCCGACCGCGTCCCCCCAGCGTGCGGCCGGTGTGGCGGCCGGATCTCGTGCGTAGGGCTGCGTAGGGCAGGGTGATCATTCACCCATAATCAGGTCGATAAACCCTGTGGATAACCCCGTGGGAATGCCACGAAACAGCACAAAAGACCAGGACAGTTAGCCCGAAAGGCGCGAAGATTCAAAGCACAGGGTGGAGGTGATGGGACTTGAACCCACGACTTCTACGTTGCGAACGTAGCGCTCTTCCGGGCTGAGCTACACCCCCGAGTTCGGGACCTCCCAAGGTTAGCGCGTATCGCTGGGAGGACTCAGTTCGCCGCCTGCTGCAGTTCTAGGTCTCCGTAGCCGCCGAAGTCGTAAGACGACCGGCGTCGCGGCGCCTGGCGGGCGGGCTGCATGTAGCTGACCTTGCGCTCTCGCTCCCCGGCCACGTTACGAATCTGTACGAGCAAGGCCACGTAGCCGGCGATGAGCACGTCGAATCCAATCTGCACAACCCAAACCGCAGACATACCCGGGACCAAGGCGAGGAGGAACGAACCGGCCGCTCCGGCCATCAGCGAGAGGAGCACATCGCGGCGTCGGCGCTGGGCCGCACGGCGCTGTATGGAGACGGCGTTTGCGCCGGAGCGTGCTGACGGGGTAGCCACTCCAGGGCGGCGACCCGCGCTCGCATAGCTCTGCGATGAGGTCCGACGAAGCCCCTGCGGGGCGCCGATTACGGGGCGGGTGGTAACACGAAGCCTGTTGGCCGGAGCGATCCTCATCGGCGACGAACGCTCGAGGACGGACAGGTTCCTTTTGAACGAAACGACCGAATCCTGGAACGGATTCGAAGTCCGCGTTTTGAACCAGCCGACGAGGAGTACTGCCCATACCATTGCGAGGACCACCAAAACCAACGTCGTCAAGCTCCTAAGCCAACCTTCCGATGTAAGGGACGGTACGCCATTGCGCCACAAAAGTGGTGGATACCCCACCCATGCGATGACGTCCGCCCGACAACAAAACCGAAACCCAGCATCGCAGCCGGGCTCATCTGCAACTCCTCGATCGCTGGATGACCCTAGCCGATGCGCGACTCTGCGTGACAAAGGGAAGGAACGTCACTCTTCCTCGGACCCGTCCGAATCGATGAGAGCGTCGATGTCCGCGATTGAACCAATCGGGGTGTTGACCAGCGGCATAGCAAGCTCGCCGGGGGGCCGGCGCCACTGGCCGCTACGGCCTCCGGTCTTCTCCCACAGCGCCATTTCGCCTATGACCATCGAGCGGTCGGCGGACTTGCACATGTCGTAGATCGTGAGGGCCGCAACTGCGCAGGCGGTCAACGCCTCCATCTCTACCCCTGTTCGGTCAACCGTCTCTACCTGCGACTCGACCTCGACGAAGTTCTCGCCAAGAGTGAAGTTGATCGTCACAGACCCGACGAGCAGCGGATGACACAGCGGGATCAGGTCTGCAGTTCGCTTCGCCGCCTGGATTCCGGCGATACGGGCCGCACCGAGCACGTCTCCCTTGGTGACGGCGTTTGCTGCCACCTTGCCCGTCGTCTCCGGCTTCATGAAGACCTTGGCGCGTGCCAGAGCACGGCGGTGGGTCGCCTCCTTCGGCGTGACGTCGACCATGCGGGCGCGACCGAGCGGGTCGATGTGGGTAAGACCGGCGTGGTCGGACATGGTCCCCGATCCTACCGGAGTGCGCGGCGGGCCGCCTCTGGCTGCCACGCGGCCTACCTTTTGCAACGCAGCCTCCCCCTGACGACGGCGCCCATGGCCGCTCGCAGCGGGCGGCGGGGAGTCAGCCGCCGATCTGGCTCATGCTTCGCTCCGGCCTCACGAAGTTCACCTGGCCGATCGAATGGCCGGCCCACTTGAGGCCGACCTCCGCCGCGATCGCGCCAGCGAGTTCGTCGTCGCTGCCCCCGCCGCGCAAGATGCCCCGCAGATCCGTCTCCCGCACAGAAAACAAACAGTTGCGCAGCTGCCCTTCCGCCGTCAGACGGATCCGGTCGCAGGACTCGCAGAAAGGCTTCGTCACGCTCGCAATGACGCCGACGCTTCCCCGCCCGTCCACGTAGCTGTAGTTCTCCGCCGGGGCGGCGTCGCGGGGACGCGACCCCGAGTCGGTGACGAGTGGCCACACAGCGTCGATCGCCTCGACTATCTCCTCGCCGGGAACCACCTGACCGGCTTCCCAGCTGTGATCCCCGTCGAGGGGCATCCACTCGATGAACCGGACCTCAACCCCCTGGTCGCGCCCGAAGGCTGCAAAATCGACGATCTCGTCGTCGTTGACGCCCCGCACCAGGACACAGTTGACTTTCACCGGGTCTAGTCCGGCATCGCGCGCCGCGTGGATCCCCGCGAGAACCCTGTCGAGAGCATCGCGACCCGTGATCTCAGCGAAACGCTCGGCTCGAAGCGAGTCCAAAGAGACGTTGATCCGCTTCAATCCAGCCCGAAGCAGATCCGCCGCCGATTGGGCGAGCGTAGCCCCGTTGGTGGTCATCGAGAGGTCGACGCCGAGAGCAGCGAGGCGGCCTATCAGCACCGGTAGATGGGCGCGTACGGTTGGCTCGCCCCCCGTGATCCGCACGCTCTCGACGCCGAAACGCTCGACGCAGACCCTCGCGACACGCGTTAGTTCCTCGAAGCTCAGCAGCTGCTCCCGGGGTGTCCACTGCATCCCCTCGTGGGGCATGCAGTAGGTGCAGCGGAAGTTGCACCGGTCCGTTATTGATATCCGAAGGTCCCGGACGATCCGGCCGTATGGGTCGACTAGGTCTACGCTCACAAGTCCTCCCAGACTACCCACAACCGGCTCGAAGCAAGCCGGCCTCCCCCGGTGCCGCTCTCAGTCGATAAGAACGACGTCCACCACGTCACCCTCCTCGACGGCCACGCCCGGCGGGGTGACCGCCAAGGCATTCGCCCGGGCCATCGCATACAGCTGGTGAGACCCTTGCGCCCCGGCGCTCGACACCGTCAGCCGGCCGTCCGGGCCGAACTCGGCGCTGACACGAACAAAGGTCGTTCGGCCATCCCGTGATCCACGCCAGCCCGCACCTGCGAGCACCGCCCGAACAGTCGGGCGTTTCAGCTGTACCGGCAGGTAGCCGGCGATCTGACGGAGGCCCGGCCGGGCGAGAAGCTCGTAGCTGACCATCGACGACACCGGGTTACCGGGCAGTCCGAACACCGGGGTTTCGCCGATCACGCCGAACGCGAACGGCTTGGACGGCCTGATCGCCACCTGCATCCATCGCATCCGGCCGATTCTGTCGAGGACGGTCTTGACGTAGTCGAAGTCGCCCATGCTCACGCCTCCGCTCGTGAGGATTGCGTCGCAACTCGACACTCCCGAGACGAGAGCCGACTCGATTGCAGCCTCGTCGTCTCGGGCGATGCCCAGGTCGAGCGTCCGAAATCCGTCACGCTCGAGAAGCGACAGCAGCGTTCGGCGGTTCGAATCCCGGATCTGGCCTGCTTCGAGCGGAGGGCCGGCCTCGACCAGCTCGTCTCCCGTCGAGAGTACGCCGACCAGGGGCCGCTGGAAGGCCCGCACCGAAGCGCATCCGACGGCGCACAGGATGCCAAGATGCCCCGGTCCGAGGCGAGCCCCCGCCTCGAAGAGCAGCTGGCCGGCCAAGATGTCGTCCCCCTTGGGGCGAATGTGCTGTCCGGCGCCGGAGGAAGCAAGGACTTCCACGAAGTCGCCTACGCTTCGAGTGTCCTCGACAATCGCGACAGCGTCCGCTCCTTCGGGAAAAAGTGCCCCCGTCATAATCCGAAGCGCCTCGCCCCGGCCGACGGTTTGCGCCTTCGCGATCCCGGCAGCCCGCGTGCCTATCACCTTCAACCGGACCGGCGTCTCCGGACTGGCGGAGGCGACGTCATCGGCGTGGACAGCGAAGCCGTCCATCGCTGTATTCGCGAAACCCGGTACCGCCTCGGACGCGTAAGCGTCCTCGGCGAGGATCAACCCCAGAGCAGCCGAAACGGCCACATCAGTCGGCGCGGCCGGGCGGCAAGCAACGAGGACTTCCTCTTGGGCTTCTTCGAGGGTGATCAACGCCCTGAGACGACGCCGCGAAGGAACTCGAGCAGTTCGGGGCCGAGATCGTCACGTTCGAGAGCGAAGGTGACGGATGCGATCAGGAAGTCGAGCTTGTTGCCGGTGTCGAACCTGCCACTCCCGATGATGTAGCCGAGCACCGTCTCCTCGCCGATCAGGGCCTTGATCGCGTCCGTCAATTGGATCTCTCCACCTCTGCCGGTCTCCGTGCGTTCGATGGCGTCGAAGATGCCTGGAGTCAGGATGTAGCGACCCATCACGCCGAGGTCGGAAGGCGCGTCCTCAGGCGACGGCTTCTCGACCAGGTCGGAAACCTCGACGACCGTGTCGCTCAAAGCTTTCGCAGCCGCCACCCCGTACATGGAGATCTCCCGGCCAGCGACCCTCTTTAAGGCCAGCACAGCCGACTGGTTCCGCTTGTGCGTCGAGATCATGCCGGTGAGGATCCCGGCGTTCGGGTGCATCAGATCGTCCGGGAGCATGACGACGAAAGGCTCGTCGCCGACGTGAGCACGGGCCATACCTACGGCGTGGCCGAGGCCGCGAGGCGCGCCTTGGCGGACATAGTGAATCTGTACTAGGTCATGGATCGCCCTGACCTGCGCTGCCTCTGCATCCTTGCCAACAGCGAGAAGGGCTTCCTCCAGCTCGGGGGAGCGGTCGAAATGGTCTTCGATCGCGTCCTTGGACCGTCCGGTCACGATGAGTACGTCCGTAATGCCGGCGGCAGCCGCCTCCTCTACCACGTACTGGATCGCCGGCTTGTCTACTAGCGGCATCATCTCTTTAGGGACCGCCTTCGTGGCGGGGAGAAAACGTGTCCCCAAACCAGCCGCCGGTATCACTGCCTTTCGAAGCTGTCTGGGCATAGCAATATCTTTACCATCGAAGCATCAAATGTCACGATCGCACGTTCCTCGGCTACACTTAGCACTCTCGGTATGTGAGTGCCAGAACATGTAGGAGTTCGATCTGAAATGCCCACCTACGAATACGCGTGCAAGTCCTGCGGGGAACACATCGATGTCGTCCAGTCGTTCTCTGACGACGAGCTGACCACATGTCCGTCCTGTGGCGGACCGCTGCGCAAGGTGTTCGGCTCCATCGGGATCGCGTTCAAGGGGAGCGGCTTTTACAAGACCGACAGTCGTTCGTCGAACGGGTCCAAGTCGTCGGGTTCGAAGGAGGGCTCCGAGAAGTCCTCGGAATCCTCGTCAGACTCGTCGAAAAACGGCGCAGTGTCCAACGAGTCGGGGGGCACCAAGGAGTCCGGGTCGCCGGCCTCTGGTAATGGCTCGGGCTCCAGCGCGACGTCGGACTCGTCCTCGTCATCGTCCTCGAAGTCCTCCCCGTCGCCGTCTGCGGCCTCGTCCTAGTGATGCGAGACCCCGCTGAACCGGCCGGGGTGGAGATCGCTGTAATCGGTGGCTCAGGGTTCTACAGCCTGATCGACGGTGCTGTGGAGCTGTCGATTGATACGCCGTACGGCCCTCCGGCGTCGCCTGTACACGTCGGGGATGTGGGTGGCCGCCGGGTTGCTTTCATTGCCCGCCACGGAACCAGCCACACCTACGCCCCCCACGAGGTCCCGTACAGCGCAAACCTCTGGGCGCTCGCTTCCCTCGGCGCTACTCGGGTGATCGGCTTTTGCGCGTCCGGATCACTCCGGGCGGACATGGCGCCCGGGGATCTGGTGGTCATCGACCAGCTCGTCGACCGCACGTGGGGTCGCCCGGACACGTTCGTTCGCTCGCCCGAAGTCAACCATGTCAGCTTCGCGGACCCGTATTGCAGCGCCCTTTCAGGCGAGATCGCGGACGCGGCAGGAGAGGGTGCGTGGCCGCCTGGGAGAATCCATCGGAGGGGAACGGTCGTGGTGGTGCAGGGGCCGCGTTTTTCCACCAGGGCGGAGTCACGCTTCTACGCGGCCTGCGGGTTCGATGTAATAAACATGACGCAGCACCCCGAGGCGTACCTCGCGCGAGAGCTCGGGCTGTGCTACTCGGGACTGGCGCTCGTAACCGACTACGACGCAGGCCTGGACGACGACCCGTCTGTCGCTGCTGTCAGCGCGAGGTCGGCATTCGAGGTTATGGCCGCCAACGTGGACCACGCGCGATCCCTGCTCGGCCTCGTGATACCAGCCTTGTCCGCGCGTGCCGGCACCCGCTGCGATTGCGCCGGGGGTGGCGCTCCGAGCCTCGCGGACCGGAGGTAGGGGAGCCTTTGCCCCGAAGCTTCGACGCCGCGACTAGAATAAGCATGGGTGCTTGTGGGCATCGTGTCGGCGACTCCCACTCATGGCAGGTCCGGCACAAGGTCGGCCCCCAGCGGGAGACATAAGGAGCCACATGGCGCGCAATCCGAAGGCGACAACCAAGAAAAGCCAGGACCGTCGGCCCCGGCCCGGTACTGCGAGCAGCCGTCCCCGTCGCGGCAAGCCGAAGGTCTGCATCTTCTGCTCAAAGCACGCAACCTGGGTCGACTACAAAGACATCGGGCTTCTGAAGCGGTTCGTCAACGACCGAGGACGGATCAAGGCCCGTGGGGCGACCGGCACCTGTTCGCAGCATCAAGGCGACGTCGCGACCGCAGTCAAGACGGCCCGGGAGCTGGCGCTACTTCCGTACTCCGTGCGCGCCGCTTCCGCAGAGCCGAGAGGCCCCCGCACGGACCGCCGGGGGCCGAACACCGGTTCGCCGGCTGGCGACGCATTCGACTCCAATTCCTCGTCAGATCAACTTGACGGCGCCGACCTGGCCGAAGAAGACGAGGACGAAGCGTCCGGGGCGGACTCCTAGAGTTCGCTGACCGGCCGGCAGCGATTCGCCGGCTTCGGTCCGTTTCAGTCGCTGCCGATCGCCGAAGCGACCGATCACGCCTCTACCCCGGTGCCTGTCAGGCACGCGACCCCAGTACCGCCAAGCCCACAGTAACCGTCGGGGTTCTTGGCCAGATACTGCTGGTGGTAGTCCTCCGCGTAGAAGAACCCGCCCTCGCCGATCGGCCCGATCTCTGTGGTGACCGCCCCGTGGCCGGCACCGGCCAACGCCACGCTGTAGCGCTCCGCCGACCGCCTGGCAGCGTCGAGTTGTGCCGGGTCGTGCGCATAGATAGCAGAGCGATACTGCGTGCCGACGTCGTTCCCCTGGCGCATACCCTGTGTCGGGTCGTGGGCCTCCCAGAACACCTGGAGGAGGCGGTCGAAGGAAACGACTTTCGGATCCCAGACCACGAGGACGACCTCGGCGTGGCCGGTCCCACCGGAGCAGACCTCCTCGTAGGTCGGGTTCGGGGTGAAGCCGCCCGCGTAGCCGACTGCCGTCGTCCACACGCCAGGTACCTTCCAGAAGCACTTCTCGGCACCCCAGAAGCATCCGAGGCCGAACACAGCCCAGTCGTATCCCTCCGGGAACGGCCCTTTGAGCGGATGGAAGTTGACGAAGTGCTGGTCGGACACCCGGAGAGGCTGGGAGCGTCCCGCCAATGCATCTGAGCGGTCGACCATGGTCGTCTTGTGACGGGAGAAGGAAAACATGTCTCCCAAGTTACGCTTCCCCGGCGTCTACTGACCGCTCATCGCGACATCGGAGATCGCAAGGGTCAGCCCCGCCGCGCTCGACGGCAGGTACTCGAGGTCCGCGCCGATCTCCACTACGTCGGTGAGCATCCTTTGGATAGTCGAGGCGATAGTGATCTCCCTGACCGGGCCGGCAAGCGCCCCGCCTTCGATCAGGACGCCCTCCGCCCCGACCGAGAAGTCCCCGCTCACCGGGTTGACCCCCGAATGTATCCCGGAGACCGACTGCACCAGAAGCCCGTCGCCTACGGCAGTGACGATCTCGTCAGCGCTCTTGGTACCTGGGACCAAAGAGACCGCCCGGGCGCCGGTTCCGGGAGCCCCGCTGTATCCGGCGCGCACCGCAGATCCGGTTGATACTGTCCCGGCGCGTCGAGCGCTGTAGGTGTTGTAGAGGAATTTGCGCAGGACCCCGCCCTCGATCAGCACATTGCGCCGCGTGGCCAGCCCCTCCGCGTCGTAGCTGCTCGCCGAGTAGGCGTCCGGGTTGGTCGGGTCATCGACGAGCGTGAGCCCGCCGACCGCCACCTTCTCTCCGACGCGCTCGGCGAACAGCGACCGCCCTTTGAGGACCGATTCCCCGTCGAGGGTGCCAGCGAGTATCGCCAGAAGCGTGGCCGTGATGCGAGGTTCTAGCACGACTGTCAGGTGAGCGGATCGTGGTCTAGTCGCTCCGAGGAGTCGTGTGGCTCGACGAACGGCGTCGTCGGCTGCGACGTTGACGTCGAGGTCGGCCGGGCTGCGCCCCACCGAGTAGCCGCCGCCGGTCTGGGTGTCGTCTCCTTCGCCGGCTATGGCCGAAGCGGACAGGTAGCAGCTGCACCTCCTTGAGTACGCCATGATCCCGGTGTTGGTTGCGATAGCCGACTCGACGGCTGAGTCCCCCCAGTCGGCGGCCTGCACCGCTCGTATCCTGGGGTCCCCGGCGCGGACGGCCCGTTCGAGCTCGAGGGCCAAACGGACCTTCTCGGCGGTAGGGAAGCCGCCAAGGTCGTCGCGCCACAGGTCGAGGCTCGCCGGGGCGACGCCGTCGGGGTGCGCCAAGCCGAGGTGCGGGTCCTCGGAGACAAACACGGCGTTGTCGCGTGCTTCGCGCAGCGTCTCTTCGACCGAGTCCAGGTCGAGCGCACCGGCGTAGGCGAAACCTTGGCGACCCCCGCTCAAGACCCGGATGCCGATACCCGCCGACTCCGCCGACGACAACGACTCCACTTCCCCGTCGAAG
>JAKBBS010000115.1 GCA_021808425.1 Actinomycetes bacterium | reverse complement strand
GACGTTATGGATAAAAGGTATGTGCTTGTCGCCGATGCCCTGGATGTTGTGCTCACCGAAACCGTTGTAGAGCATTGTCGGGCATTCGAGAGCTTCGACCGCGACGACCTTCGCCCCGTAGCGCTCGGAGAGATGATCCCCGGCGCCGAGGGTTCCCGCCGAGCCGGTTGCCGACACGAAGGCGCCGAGACGCGCTGACGGTCTGCTCTGGGCGACATGTTCGAAGACGCGTCCGAGGGCCGCCCCGGTCACCTGGAAGTGCGCAAGGTGGTTCCCGAACTCGGAGAACTGATTGAAGATCACGTTGCCGGGCTCGCGGGCGAGGGAGGCGCAACGGTCGTAGATCTCCTTGACGTTGCTCTCGGTACCGGGGGTCGCAACGATGTCGGCGCGGTCCTCTACCCATTGCTCGAGCCACTCGAAGCGCTCCCGGCTCATCCCCTCGGGCAGAACGGCAATCCCTCGCGAGCTCATGAGGCGTGACACGGCTATGCCTCCCCGACAGTAGTTACCGGTGGAGGGCCAGACTGCCCGGTCAGAGGTTGGGTCGAAGCGACCGGTGATGACCCGTGGTGTAAGGCAACCGTAAGTAGCGAGCACTTTGTGCGCGCCGATCATCGGAAAGCGGTCACCCAGCATGACGACTATCGGTGATGCGACTCCCGTTAGCGAGCTCGGCAGTATGACGTGAGCCGGCACGCGCTGCATCGCGCTGCGTGCAGCGTCGTTGTGCCAGTGCACCCGGAACAAGTTGAGCGGGTTCGCGTCGTCTGGGGCGACTCGGCGCAGAGCCTCTTGGACTCCGGACGGGATCTTCGACGGGTCGGTCAGCTCCTCAAAGGTCGGAAGCACGATATTGCGCTCCCGGAAACGTTTGATCGTCCGTTCGAGGACCGACTCGTCACCCACCGTCGTCTCGAGCCCCGGCAGCTCGGAGACCTGGTTGTGGTCGGTGCGGATGCTCACTCCGCCCGACGCGACGGCGGCGTCAGAGCCATCGCCGTGTACATTGCTACCCCAACGGGCAACGCAGCCTCGTCGATTACGAAGCGGTTCGAGTGGTTCGGAGCGGCGTTGCTCACGCCTGGGGGCGAGGCGCCGAGGAACGCCATCGAACCGCGCACCTCGGCCAGCACACGGGACCAGTCCTCGGCGCCCATGACCGGCGTGGGCATCTCCATGACATGCTCGGTGCCGACGAGAGCCCGTGCGACGTCGAGAGTGTGCCCAGCGTAGCTTGCGTCATTGACAGTGACAGGATAGCTGTGACCTTCGATTTCGAGGCTCGCCTCGCACCCGTGGGCGGCCGCTGTCTGGGCGACCACCTGGCGCAGAGATTCGAGCACGACGGACCGGGTTCGATCCGATACCGCGCGCACCGTCCCGCCGAGGGCGACACTCTCGGGGATCACGTTTGTGGCTGTGCCAGCGTGGATAGTACTGACGGTCACAACGGCAGGGTCGAAAGCGGGAATCCGGCGTGTCACCATCGATTGCACTGCAGTCACCACGTGACACGCCGCAGTCACCGGGTCGACAGCGTCGTGGGGCATCGAAGCGTGCCCGCCTTTGCCCGTGACGACAATCCGGAACTCGTCAGCTGACGCCATGATCGTTCCCGGCCGGCATGTGAGCATCCCGGAGGGAATCACCGACGATACGTGTATCGCGAATGCGTCGTCGAAAGCCCCGTAGCGTCGAAGCAGGCCGTCGTCGATCATCGCCTTCGCCCCGTCGTGGCCTTCCTCTCCTGGTTGGAACATCAGTACCACCCGCCCGGCGAGGTCCTTGCGGCGCATGGTGAGAAGCTTCGCGGCCCCTAGCAGCATCGCCGTGTGCGCATCGTGGCCGCACGCGTGCATCCGCCCAGGTAGCGTCGAGGAAAAATCTAGGCCAGTGTCCTCAGGCATCTCCAGGGCGTCCATGTCGGCGCGAAGAAGAACCGTCCGTCCTTCGCGCTCGCCGTCAATGACGGCCTCGACGGAGCTGCACGTCTCACCGCAACGAGTCCTCAGGCCCAAGCCTTCGAGTGTCTCTACGACGAGGGTCTGCGTGTCGGGTAGCTCTAGGCCGATCTCCGGCCTGGCGTGCATACGCCTGCGAAGGCTGACCGCCTCCTCTGACAGGGCTTGCGCCTGGGCGATCAGGTCGCGCTCGGCGAGCTTGCCTGGCGTCGGGGAGTCTCCGCTTGGCACGTGGGATGTCGTCACGTCGCGAGCCTAGCCAAAGCAGCCCGCTTTGCCCGTGTCCGGGTAGGCTCCAAGGCGATGAGCGACGAGTCAGCACAACCGGAGCCAGAAGTGCTCTACCAAGTCGACGGCCACGTGGCTACGGTCACCTTGAACCGCCCTCACCGGCGCAACGCCATCTCGGCGCGGATGCTCTCGGAGTTGACCGAGGCTCTCGAAGTCGCCGAGTCCGACAGCGCAGTGCGGGCGGTGGTTCTCACCGGGGCGGGTAAAGGGTTCTGCGCCGGCCTCGACATCAAGGACGCCATGGCTGGAACCGGGATCGGCTCCGAGTCCTCCAAATCGTCGTGGACGTCGCTCGGCGCTATGCGCACCCGTCACCTTCCCACCGTCGTATTGGCCCAGATGGATACCCCGGTAATCGCCGCGATCAACGGGGCTGCGGCTGGCTACGGGTTCGACCTTGCGCTCGGCTGCGACCTCCGCCTGGTCGGGCGCTCGACGGTCTTGATGCCCGGGTTCGCCAAACGGGGCGTCGTCCCCGAAAGTGGCGGGACGTGGTACCTGCCGCGCCTCGTCGGGTGGGCGAAGGCCGCCGAGGTCGGCTTCCTCGGACGTGACATCGACGCGGACACCGCGTGCGAGATCGGCCTAGCGAACCTGGCGGTCGCAGACGACGAGCTGGTCGGGGTGGCGGGGGAGTGGGCGACCGAGATTGCAGGAAACGCTCCGCTTGCCGTACAGGCGATGAAGCGGATGTTCCGTCACGGCCTCTCCGAGGACTTCGAGAGTCACACGCATCATGTGCTGCTGCAGACGATGCATCTTTTTTCCAGTTCCGACTTCCGTGAAGGCATCACAGCGTTCGCAGAGCGACGAGCGGCGAACTTCGAGGGGCGCTGAAGTTGACCGCCGAGCTCACGCCGAGCGAGGACCCGCGCGATCCTGTCAGTAAGGCAGCACTGTCACTGCGCCGGGCGTCGGCGGACGGCGTGGCCTGCAAGCCGGTGCGCGCCATGTTCGACTCGAGTGCCGGCGTCGAGGTCGGATACGAGATCCAGGAGCTCAACACGGCGATTGAGCTCGACGGCGGGCGGAGAGTGTCGGGTCGCAAGATCGGCCTCACCTCCAAGGCGGTGCAACGCCAGCTCGGCGTCGACCGGCCGGACTTCGGGACCCTCTTCGTGGACATGGAATACCCAGACGGGGCGGAACTTCCCTACTCGCGGATGCTCCAACCGAGGGTCGAAGCCGAGGTCGCCGTGGTGTTGGAACGTGACCTCGACTCGGCCCCGCACGGATTCGCCGAGGTGCTGCGGGCGGTCGCATTTGCTTTGCCAGCGCTGGAGGTCGCAGACAGCCGGATCGAAGGCTGGGACATCACCCTTCTTGACACTGTCGCCGACAACGCGAGCGGAGGCCTCTACGTTCTCGGGACTCGTCCGGTGATGCTTCGCGACGTCGACCTGCGGGAGGCGACGATGTGGATGACTCTCGACGGATCGGTGGTCTCGACCGGTGTGGGCTCGGACTGCCTCGGCCACCCGTTGAGCGCTGCGAGGTGGCTTGCGGACGCGTTGTGCGAGAGGGGGATACCGCTGCGGGCGGGAGACGTGATCATGACCGGGGCTCTAGGCCCGATGGTCGCCGGCGCTCGGGGCTCCGAGTTCGCGGCGACGATCAGCGGGCTCGGTAGGGTCAGCGCCCGCCTGGATTGACGCAAGCGCGCTATGTTGGGACGGGATCGCACGGCGCGGCGGGGTGGACGCAACTAGGCGCCCCTCGCACCAAAAGCTGAGCAATGCCGGGGGCATCGGCCTTGCGACTAAGAAACCCTGCACGACGTCGGTGCCGATCTCACGCAGCGCGTTCAACTGTTCGACTGTCTCGACTCCCTCCGATACCGTCGTCATGCCGAGGCTTTTGGCGAGGTCGGTTATCAGCTTGACGAGCGAGGCGTCCTCGCTGCTGGTCACGCCGGCAATGAAGGTGCGGTCGATCTTGATCGTGTCGATAGGGAGGTGGTGCAGGTGGGCGAGTGAGGTGTACCCGGTTCCGAAGTCGTCGACTGCGATCCGGAAGCCCAGGTCGTGCACTTCTCGCAGTTGTGCTGCCACCTCCTCGAGATCTGCAAGTATGACTGTCTCGGTTATCTCCAAGCTGATGTTCGACGCGCTCATTCCCGTGTCGGCTATCACCGCTCTCAGGTCGTCGACGAGGCGGTGACCGCGCAGGTGTCGTCCTGAGACGTTTACTGCGACGCTTAAGCCTCCAAGCAGCGGGTCGTCGCGCCATGCCTGCACTTGACGTGCCACATTCTCCAGGACCCAGTTGTCGATTTCGATGATTAGGTCACTGGCCTCGGCGAGGGGAATGAACTCTGTCGGGGAAACAGGCCCGTGATCGATCCGCTGCCAGCGCAGAAGAGCTTCGAGCCCGTAGAGCTCCATGTCGGTGTTGACGAGCGGCTGGTAGAACAGCGTAAGGCCGGAGGCGTCGCCGGCCAACTCGTCGCGCAGGTCCCTTTCGACGCCGTCCATCGCTGCAAGGCGCGCCTGCACTTCCTCGTCGAATACCCCGATGGAGCCCGCCCCCTGCTGCTTGGCCTGGTAGAGCGCGAGGTCGGCGTGGGCGAGCAGGTCTAGCGCACCGATCTCGTCCTTCCCGCTTAGCGCCAAGCCAATACAGGCCCCGATGTCGAGGGTAAGCGACTGCCACTCGATCGGCTCGCACAGAGCGGAGATCAGCCTGAGCGCAACATACTCGGCTTCTCTGAGCGTCGTGATCCCTTCGGCGACCACGACGAACTCGTCGCCTCCGATGCGCGCCACAAGGTCGTGGCCCCTCGTCGCCGACAGAAGGCGTCGGCCTACCTGGCGCAACACGTGGTCCCCGCAGCGGTGCCCGTGGAAATCGTTTGCGCGCTTGAAGTTGTCCAAGTCCATGTAAAGGACGGCGACCGCCCCACCTTGAGTGTTCGACCTGGCGATCATCCGCTCGAGGGAGTCGACTACCGCCGCGCGGTTCATGAGGCCGGTCAGCGAATCATGTGTCGCTTCGAATGACAGTCGGTCTTGGAGCTCTTTGCGCTGACGGATCGAGTCGGCGAGGGCGCGAAACGATCCTTGCAGTGCGCTTCCGAGGCGTCCCGGCAGCGGGGCGTCGAGAAGCTCGTTGTCGAGGTCGCAGCGCGACAGCGCGTCGCTTTTGGCTTCCAGCAGGCGAAGGTTCGCCATCAAAGAGTTGAACGCGTCGGCCACAACCACTGTCTCGCGGGGTCCGACGGGTGCCAGGTGCTCGACCTCCAGGCTTCCCCGCACCACCGACAGAGCAACGCCGGCGAGCTGCTCCAGGGGGCGGGAAATGGTCCGGGCGATCAGCACCGCCAACGACAACGCGACGCCGACGGCGAGCACAAGCAGGATGAGCCACAGCCAGAACGATGATGCGGCGCCGTTGGAGAGCTGACCGACCGCTCCGATCGACGCGGCCTTGGCGCTTTGCGACAGACCGTCGAGGAGGATCCAGTACTGCGTGGTCGATGAAAGTGCGTTCTCGAGTATCGCCTCATAGGTCGCGACCTGCGCAGATGTCGGATTGGCGAAGGCGCTGCGGCCGGCCTCCCCTAATGCGACAAGGTCACTGTAGGCAACATAGGATGGGCTTGTCGCGAACTTGACCCATGCAGCGCGCACTGAGGGAACTTCGGAGCTTGCTATGGAGCGGCCGGCGGCGGCGAGGATGGCTGCTGCCTGTGCCAGCGCAATCGCCGGGCTCGGCGTAGCAGTCGCCGACTTCGAAGTCGACGGTGTCTCCCAAAGCGTCCCGAGAGACCGGAGTTGACTGGTTGCTCCCTGCACAGCGCCGAGGGCATAGTTGGAGGCGAGGATGCTGAGCACCGCACTGCGATTCGACGGGATATCGAGGATCATGTCCCTGGCGTGCAGCAAGAGGGTTGACGCTGTGGCTTCAGTCGCGCGGCTGGCAGCGCTAAACATCGTTATCTGTGTTTGCACCGTCAACTGCTGGGACGCCAACGCAGCGCGTTCTGAGTAAAGCGGTGACGACACCTGCCGAGCCTGCGCCGGGGGCAGCAGGCGTAATGTGTCGTCGGTAGTTCTTTGCGCGCTTAGAAGCTGACCAGGGACGCTAAATGCCGCAGGGCCGTCGCTTGGCGGGCTGACCGCCGTCGCTGACGTGTTTGTTAGAATGAGGTCGGCCAGGCTGTATGACTCTTCTGTCGCCAGGTCGGCGTCGAGCTCGATGAGGACGGCCGCATTCTTGACGTCCGTCTTGGCCGATTCGCTGGCGTCCATCTGCGAGCGAGCACTCGTGATCAGGGGAAGCGAAAGCGACACAAGGGCGAGCATCGGCACGGCGGCGATGATCAACAGGCGCGAACCGACGCCGACGCGAGCGGTCCAACTTCTAGACGCCGGCTTGTGTAGGACCCGACCACGCAGACGATGGAGTCCCGCCGTCACTGCGGCACGTATCTTGGAGACGCCGGGAACCACACGAGGCGCATCGGAGTGCACCGTAGGGCACTTGAGTCAAGCGAAGATCACGCAACGACGTCAGTCGCCGCTAGTCGGCGTCTTCAACTTCGCCGTCCGTCGAGGCAGAACCGGGCACCCCTGGCGCCTTGGACCTGACGCGCCGTGCGGTTCGTCCGAGATGACGAGTCATAATCGATCGGGCAGCTTCGACGTCATGGGAGGCGACAGCGTCGACGAGCGCACGGTGTTCGGCGACGCCCGGCCGTCCCATGCGCGGCGCGACAGCTTGGGCTTGTTCGAGCGAGTGGCGCAACGGCGCCTGGAGCGATTCGAGGAGGAAACTTAGCGGGCGGTTATGGGCGGCGGCAGCGAAACGGAGGTGGAATTCCGTCGAGCACCCGACGTCGTGATGCCCGGCTGCGAGGGCGGCATCTGCGCGCTCGCAGATCCGTCGCAGATCTGTGAGGTCGTCCTCGGTGGCCCGCTCGCAAATGAGAGGAACGAGGCCTAACTCGAGGATCATGCGAGCCTCGGTGACTTCGTGGGCGTGAAGCGCGGACATCGACAGCATGTCGGTGATGCCCTCGCCGATCTTCGCACTCGTCGGCATCTTGACGAATGCGCCGCCACGGGCCCCGACCTTCGTGTCTATCATCCCGGCGCCTTCGAGCAGGCGCAGCGCATCTCTCACGGTGACCCTGCTCACGCCGAACTGTTGGCAGAGGTCACGTTCCGACGGAAGCCGGTCACCGGGGCGGAGGTGGCCTTCGCGGACCAGGCCGCGAATCTGATCAGCGATCAACTCCGAAATCCGACCTGACGCGACCGGCGTGAACAAACCCACGCTTGTCGACAGGCCTTCGGTGGGGCGACCGTCTACGCCACCCGTCATAGTCACGCCTTGTAGCGTAGGCCACGGCAACATCGGGGGCGAATCAAAACGGGGAATCCATAGGCGTCCTCGGCAGCTGACACGGCGGCTTCCCAGACCTACAGACGGCGCTATGGTATGATAATCGGACCAGCTGATGTCGAGCTGGACACGGACTTGCCCACGTTGGGGGGCGGAGACTTCGAGGACTGGATGGCCCTGAAAGTAGTTGTAGACACCGGCAAATGCCTCGGTTATGCGAACTGTATCGCCGATGCTCCCGAGGTATTCGAGATGCCCGAGGACGAGATGATCGTGAGGGTGTTACAGGAGCATCCCGATGAGGCGTTGCGCGGCGCCGTCGAGGCTGCGGCGCTCGACTGTCCGGCACGCGCGATCAGCATCGTCGGATAGGGCGGCTAGGGAGGACACGATGCTCACACAGGCAAACAACGAGCTTCTCACCCGGACCGGCCGGGGTACGGCAATGGGAGACCTATTCCGTCGTTACTGGATCCCGGCTCTGCTGGCGGAGGAGCTCCCCGACAACGACTGCCCGCCTGTCAGGGTGAAAATCCTTTCTGAGCGGCTCGTCGCTTTCCGCGACACGCAGGGCCGCTTCGGTCTGATAGACGAGTTCTGCGCGCATCGGGGAGTGTCGCTGTGGTTCGGTCGCAACGAGGAGTCCGGGCTTCGCTGCCCCTACCACGGTTTCAAGTACGACATCACGGGCCAGTGCGTCGAGATTCCCGCCGAGCCGGAGGGGAGCACCTTCTGCGAGCGCGTGAAGTTGACGGCCTATCCGCTCGTCAAAGTGGGGGACATCCTCTGGACCTACATGGGCCCTCCTGAGTTCACCCCCGGCCTTCCGAGCTACGAGTTCGCGACAGTAGCGTTCGAGCAGAGCTTCACCTCCAAGCGCTGGCAGGAGTCCAACTGGCTGCAGGCTCTCGAAGGGGGCATCGACTCGAGTCACGTTTCATTTCTGCACTCGTCGGGGCTTCGAGACGACCCGCTTTTCAAAGGCTCTGTCGGCAACACCTACAACTTGAACGACCTGAAGCCGCACTTCGAGGTCGTCGATGTGGACGGTGGCCTTCTGATCGGGGCTCGCCGAAATGCAGAGGAAGGGAAATTTTACTGGCGGGTGACACCGTGGATCCTTCCGAGTTTCACGATAGTGCCGCCTCGCGCCGACCATCCTGTGCACGGCCATTTCTGGGTGCCGATCGACGACGAGAACTGCTGGGTCTACACTTTCGACTATCACCCTGTGCGGCCTCTAAGCGACAAAGAAGTTCAGGCGATGCGCGACGGTAAAGGCGTACACAACGAGTACGTCCCGGGCACGTTCCGTCCCCTCGCAAACAAGGACAACGACTACCTGATCGATCGGGAAGCCCAACGCCGAGGTGACACCTATTCGGGCGTGAAGGGCATAGCTATCCAGGACGGCTCACTTCAGGAGAGCATGGGGCCGATCGTGGACCGTACCAAGGAGCGTCTTGTCGCCACCGACGTCGGCATCGTCAAGGCCCGCCACAAGCTTCGCGCGGCGGCGCTGGCGCTCAAGGAGCGCGGAGTGACACCTCCCGGAGTGGACCCCGAGCACCAACGGGTCCGATCCTTTGCCTCCGTCGCGTCGAGCGACATACCACTCGAAGAGATAACCCCCGTAGCTACGGCGGTCCGCCCGGGGGTGGCACACGTCTCGGTCTGATCCTGCGCTTGACGGTGGGCTCGTGTCCGAGCCCACGTTTAGGACGGCCTCTCGGCGGCCGGTACTCGCAAACAGCTGTGCTCGTGCGGCGAGCTCCGCTGAGGCGCGATACCGCATCGCAACCGAAGTTAGCTTGGAGCGGTCCTGCCTTTTAGTTGCAATGGATGCACTGAGCGCAGATGTCGTCAGGGCTGCGCGTTCCGCCCTGTCGGATCGGGTGAAGTCGTTCTCCGCCGGCGGTGTCGGGGGAGCACCTGAGGTCGTGTCGGACGGCGAAGGTAAACCCTATGACACCTCGGAGATCCTCGACGGAGTCGACATGGTCGTCCTCGTCGCATCTGCGGGCGGCGGGATTCGCTCAGAAGACCCGCCACGGTCGGTGGCTGTCATCGGCAGGCGGTGCAAGGCCAGGGGGATCACCGTCGCCGGTGTCCTCATCGGCGAACAGTCGAACGCTCCCCGCGAGGTACTGATGGAGCTGCGCCGCTGGTCGCATATGGTGCTCGTATCCTCCGGGGCGGACGATCTTGGCGAGATCCTCGCCGCTCTGCGGGTCTGACGTGACGACGGAGTCGAAGGTGTCGCTCGGAGACTTGAGCGCAGCGAAGCGCAGCGGGCGCAAGCTCGTTGGCGTCGTCGCCTGGGACTATCAGATGGCCCGGATCGCGGACCGGGTGGGCGTCGACATTGTGTCCGTGGGCGACACTGTCGGCACGAACCTTTGGGGCCACGATAATCCCCTCGAAGTGACCCTCGATGAGATGCTCGTCGTGTGCAAGGCGGTGCGCCGCGGGGTGCGGCGGGCGTTGGTCAGCTGCGATTTTCCGTTCGGACCGCTGCAACTGGGCCCCGACGAAGCGGTGCGCGCCGCGTTGCGCCTTGTCAAGGAGGGCGGGGCCGACATGGTCAAGCTCGACGGAGCGGCCGATTACACAGACGGCGTCGAAGCGGTTGTCCGGGCGGGTATCCCGGTATTCGCCCAGTTCGGCGTGACTCCCCAAAGCGCCCTCCGCCACGGCGTCGCCTATGCGAACGCAGCCGGACCTGGCGCCGTAGTGACGGCCGAACTCGCCGACGAAATGCTCCGCCAGGCCTTGGCGTTGCAGGCCGCCGGGGCGGCGATCCTCGACTTCACCAACTCCGGTCCCGTCGTTGGGCCTGCGGTGGTGGCGGGGGTGGACATTCCGGTGCTCGGCGGCTTCGGGGGTGGGCCGTGGCTTGACGGGCGCATCAGGATGGTCCACGCTGCTATCGGTTACGCCGCTGGCGGTTTGGACAGCCCCCCGGACACATACGCGAACGTCGCCCAGATCGCTTTCGACGCGCTCGGCAAGTACGCCTGCGATGTCCGAGCCGGACGCCAGATCAAAGGCCAGCCTCGCTGA
>JAKBBS010000114.1 GCA_021808425.1 Actinomycetes bacterium | reverse complement strand
GCACCGCTTGATCCGCCGAGCAGATGCGGTGATCGCGACGTCGCACGCTGGAGCGCTCGACGCTATCGGCTGGGGTCATGCCACCCCGGAGAAGGTGTTCGTCGCACACGAAACCGTCAACAACCCTTGCTCCGCCGTGTCGGAGGGCTCTGCCCCTCGCATCGACGGTTTCAACGCCGCCGGCGATTTCGTCGTCTCTCCGGCGTGCGCTTCGTCGTCCATGCACACGGAGAATATCGTCCGCACCTTCACCGGTCTCGCGTCGCAACTTCCCGGCGATCCGCAGCTCGTGCTGGTCGCCAAGCAAGGCAGGACCTTCGCCCCGAACTACATTGCAGATCTTGACGGCGACTCGCGCCCGCCGGTGATCGTCGCCACCGGCCTCGAGCTCTCCGAGTTGCGCTGGCTGTACCGGTCCTGCCTTGTAACTGTCATAGGCGGCGTCGACAACGGATCGGCAGCGGCGGCGATCGAGGCCGCGGCGCACGGTTCTGGGGTTGTTGCGGCGGACCACGACGCCCTCCTCGAATTGATCCCCGAGCCGGATGCACGGTTCTACCCGACGTCGATGGACTCCATATCGTCGGTATTGCGGCGGTGCCTGACTGATGGGGAGTTTTGCCGTGCCCGCCGCGAGGAGACCGCCCGCGCTTTCGCCGGCTACTCCGAGGAGGGCGCCGCGGAGGCGCTCACCTTCGCGTACCGCCGGGCGGCGGCGGGCAGGCCGCGACGTCGCCTACCCGAGTCCGCGGCGTCCCTGTAGATGTCCGCGAGCTCGCTCATCTGGGTGTCCGAGCCTTCAGCCACAAGGAAGTCACAGCCCGTCAACGCCTCGCTCAGTTGAGCTTCCCAACCGGAGGCGCCCCCGGCGGCGGTCGGGTATCCGTGCACGGTTGCAACGATCCCCTTCGAGCCCGAGTTGGCCTCGACGATCCTGCGCAGGACTTCGAGGACGCCGGGGTCAGGCCTTGTCACGTCTATGACGACATGGACGACGTCGACTACTGACAGAGCGAGTTCGTCGGCCAGGTCGCCTTCGCCGACAAGCCCGAACTCGCTAGACATATCCGCCTGGCCGGCCATGCAGCGACGCAGCTTCGAGAGGTAAACCTGGCACCCATCTCCGATCGGGTTCAACGCCACCAGCGCAACCTGCGGAACGTACGCCTTTCGGATCACTTCCTCCAAGGCGTTCGCCCACCCGCCGTGCTCAGCAACGCTGACCCGCTTCCCGTCCGCTCGGACGAGGTGGTCACCGATCGGACCTGCCTGGCAGGCGACGACTATTCCGGCCGTCTGAGCGCCCGCGGGGTCGCCCTCGCCACCGCCACCGCCAGCGCCCTCGCCGCCGCCCTCGTCCCACATGACTGCGACGTCAGGGTAGCTGCCCGTCCCCGACGCCAGTTCGCCGAACTGCTCGACCCAGTTCGTCGGGCCGTATGCCGCCACCCGCAACGGACGGTCGAACCCGGCGCAGCCGTCGATGACGTCTTCGAGGACGGCCGCCCTGTCGAAAGTCTCGAAGTACCCGACGCGACGTCCCTGGGCTGACAGTGTTCTATCGAGTAGGCCAGGCTCCATGCGAAGCGACGCGACGGCGTCGGCGACGATTTGCGGGTCGCCACTTTCGACAACGATGCCCGCATCCCCCATCGTTTCGGCAACAGCAGCCGAACCAACCGCGACAACGGCCAAGCCTGCCGCCATCGCCTCTAATAGAGGTACGCCGAACCCCTCGTGTTCGCTCAGCGACACATACACTCCCGACGACCACATCACTTCGAGAAGCTCCCGCTCCGCGACCTTGCCGAGAACCTCGACTCTGCCTGTAACGCCCTGCGCCTCGATTTCACGGAATACGGCGTCAACGTACTCGTGGTAGGTGGTGTTGCCGACGAGCACCAGGCGGCATGCCGGGTCATACGTCCGCTGATAGCAGGCGAACGCCTTGACGAGATCCACCTGGCCTTTACTCGGGATTATCCTTCCCACGAATAGCCAGTCAGCCGAGCGGCGCTTCGCGCCGGCAGTGGCGGGCCGGAAGGTCCGCCCGTCGGCCCACACGGGCAGCACGTCAGCTCGGCGGAACCCTGTTGCGATCAGCTCACGCCTGTTGAAGTTGGAGTCGGCGATAGCGCCGACGCAAACGTCGCGAAGCTCGCGCAGCTGCTGGCGTCCCAGATGAAGGTAGAAGTTCGAGAGCGGCTCGGTGATGAACCGCTCCGGCGTGATGTTGTGATACACCACTGCAATGTCGTGACGTGCTGTTGCGATACGTTCGAAGCAATCGACCCCGATGGAGAAATGCCAAAGCAACAGTTGGCGTCGCGCCGGAGCGTACTCGGACAGGCGTCGAACCTCTCCCTCACAGCCGCGCCCGACACGCTCTGCGAAGACGTCCGATCGGTAGCCCATGCCCCGCAACACGGAGCGCAGGGCGAGCATCTCCCCGCTTATCGCATCGCCTGAGTCGACGCTTTGGTGGAACTGGTCGACTCGATCGTATGGCAACCCCGACGCGTCGGCCGACAACGCCGTTCGTTGGGTTCCCTCGCTCACGCGGTCATTGCTCCGCTCGGCCGTCGAGCGATTCGACCTTCAGCGAAAGCTCCTCGATGCGTCTTTCCGCGCGGGCCAACTTCACCGCCAGGGCAATATTCTGACGTCGGAGTACGCCGAGGTACTGTTTGACCTCGTCGAGCGCTGCCACGGCTGGGTCGGAGTCAGGATCGGCCTGGTCGCTCATCGTGGTTCCAGTTTAGAAGTCAGCGAACCCGCTCGTCGCCGCCTCGACAATGTCTGGCTGTGTACACTGACGGGTGCGCCTGCCGGCTCGACACTTCCACGCAATGACCGTTAAGCCGACGTTCGACTCCTACACCGACCGAGGCGAGGACGTCGTGTTGTGGCGGGCGCTCGGCTCGCTCGCTCACGGGCACTACGTAGACGCAGGAAACTCGACGACTACTTCGGGCAGCACCAGCAGAGCGTTCTATGACGCAGGCTGGTCCGGGCTGCTAGTCGTACCCGACGGAGACCGCGGCGCGCCGTGCATTGTCGAACGACCCCGAGACGTCGTCGTCGAAGCCAACCGTCGCCGTCGCATCGGCACGATCCTCGATGAGGTCGGCTGGCGTGGTAAGGAAATCCACTTCTTGAGTTTCGACGCCGAAGCCGCCGAGGCCTTCGTCGACGCCCCTGACCCCGCAGGCGTCGTCGGCATAATCGAAGATGCCGACCTAGCCGCGTGGCGACCCTGGGTCGTCGTCGTCGACACATCGACGGCGGCGCCGAGCAGTTCGGAGCGCTCCCAACTGCGCCAGCGCATGGCGGACTCGCACTACGAGCAAACTATGTTCGACGGCACCAGCTGCTGGTTCGCGGAGGCCGCCAAGTCGGCGCTCCTCGCTGAACAGCTCAGCTACCCTGCGCACCCGAGCGACTCTTACACGACTCCCACGGAGCGTGCTTGGCGGGACCGGGAACGCAGCCTCCTAGACAAACTCGCCTCGCTGGAAGCCGACGTCGCCGGGTGGCGTTCCAAGGCGGTCACGGAATGGGCGTCGGTGCGCTCGGATAAGCAAGCCCAAGATGTAGCGGCCGCTGCGTTGCAAACCCTAGACGCCGGCCGATCCGGCAACGCCGATGAGATTGAGCGGCTCCAAGCGGAACTGGCAGAGATCCGCGCCTCCACGTCCTGGCAGGTGACAGCCCCCCTCCGGCGCGCAACATCTCTGATCAAACGCAGGAAATGAACCGACCGAGAAGCGAAGCCGTCGAGGCGGCCCTCGCCCAACGGCTAGCTGAGGCCGCGCCACATCTCAGCGCCGACATCATCGACAACGACCATGATCCAGTCAATGCCCGAGGCGTTAAACGCGACGCGGCGGCACTGCTCGATATCGTCGCTCGCGTCATTTGCGCGCAGCCCACGCCGGACAAGCTGTGGCTCGCCTTGACGGCTGTCGCAGGATGCCTGCCACGCGCGGATGACATCAACGAAGCCCGCTACCGTGCCGAGACCTCCAATCCAGCGCAGATGGCCATGTGGATGCTCGATTACGCCTTGGAGCGCGGTTCGCCTGAAACGGACACGTGCGCCCTTCGCGTAGTCCGCGACACAGTCCTCGTCGATCCGGGTGTCTCCGGCGGGAAGCGAACGCTGCATCCCGAAAAGCGACCGCCAGATCCCCTCGACGCTCTCGTAGGTTCGATCATTTCGCGCTGGACCGCTCGTCGCGACATACTTTGCGTCTCGTGGACTCCCGGACACGAATGCTGGACCATTGCCGAATCAGGAACCACGGAGATCGTCGTCCCCTGGCATACCACGGTCGTAGCACTCGGTAGGTTGGCACCAGACGCGTGCGAACGGATCGCCGGAGCCGCCGAATTCTCCGGCTCTCAGTTCGTCGCCTTGGTCGACGACTGCTTTCCAGCAGCGAGCGCATTACTCCGCGCCGATACTACTGTCAGATCAGTCGCAACATACGTGGGCGCTCTAAGACACTTCGGTCGACTCGTCGCCCTGAGCGAAGCTTCGGCGTCCGACTTCCGTGGCTTCACGTTGGCCCTGGCGGCGCAGGGTCTAGACGGGCCGAACGTTGCATTCTGCAATCCTCCCACTGCGGCGCCTTCGATGCCGTCACACATCCCTGAGACTCCTCCCGTCGCCAAGCTTCCACCCTCCGCCGCTCCCCCGACGGTACTCTGCGTGGGGAACCTCGACGCAAAGTCCGATCAGACCGCGCTCTTCGGCGCCTGCGAGCGCTTGCGGAGTGAGGGATTGCGATTTGAGCTTTTCTTCGCCGGCACCGAAGTTCCAAGCGTCGATTCACCTTACGCCTCCGCCCGCTTCGCTGTCTTCCCGTCGATCCATGAAGGAAACTCCCTGGCCATATCGCAGTGCCTGGCGAGGCGGGTACCGGTCGTCTGCTCGAAGTTCCTGAATTTCCCCCCGGCCTGTGGAATCGCCCCCGTAGACACCTCCGATGACGCGTCCATCGCCGACGTGATGCGCCGCCTGCTAGTAGACGACGACGCGGTCAGCATCCTGCGGACACAGATCGACCGGCGACGCGAGATTTCCGACGACGAGTTCGCAGAGGATCTGTGGGGCCTTCTAGTGGACGGCCACGGACCGTCGCAAGACAGCAGTCGGCCCGGTCGAGGCGCATAGTGGTGGATCGTTTGCGCTCAATCCTTGTTGGCTCCGGGTTCGGGACCTCGCGATCGTCGGCGATGCGCTCGCGAGCCGAGACATTTCTAGGAGCGCTAGGGACGTTCAGACCCGTAGGCGCCCCGAGCGACGGATCCAATCGACCGTCACCCGGCGACATCGTCACCGCGATGAGCAACATTCTCGACAGCGGCCGCCCGGACCTTTGCTGGCTAGCAGTGTCGGTGATGTCAGCACGACTCCCCGACGTCGGTGATGTCGAGCAGATCAGTCGGGAGATCCGCTGTGGAGGCGACCCGACAGACGTCCTCGTTAGAGCGGTCGAGCGTGGCGGCGCACTCGACGTCGAGACACACAGGACGGTCTCGGTGCAGCATGGCGGGGTCCTGGTCGACGTGGACCGGACTTCGCGCAACCCGCTCGGCACCGGCATCCAGCGAGTCGTCCGCCAAGCGGCCCGGAGGTGGGCTCAACACGCCGATACGACGCTCGTCGGATGGACCGACACATTCGACGCTTTGCGCCATCTGAGCGAAGACCAACTCGGCGTTGCTGTCGGCGACCCGGACGCCCGGCGAGCGAACGGAGGACACTCAGACGCGCCGGCCGATGTGATAGTCCCGTGGCGCTCAACTCTCGTCGTTCCCGAATTGGCCGTCGAGCTGGCACGGCCGGCTGCTATCGGGGCGATCGCCCGCTTCGCACGAGGCAACACTTGCGTCATTGGGTATGACTGCGTCCCCCTCACGATGCCGGAGACGTCAATAGAGGGGATGTCCAGCGACTACCTGCGATATCTCGCGGCATGCGCGCACGTGACCCGTATCGCAGCTATTTCGGACACGGCGGCGCTCGAATTCAAAGCTTGGCGTTCGACGCTCGCGTCCCGAGGCTTACGAGGCCCAGACATTCAGACCGTGGAGCTCGCCCTCGAAGCGCCGGAACAGGCGCCGTCGGCGACCGATTTCGCCGACGCAAGCCGGCTTCTCGGAGGGGACGGCCTGCCGGTCGTCCTGGTCGTCGGGAGCCACGAGCCTAGAAAAAACCACCTAGCTGTCCTGCATGCGGCGGAGCTGTTGTGGCGCCAGGGGGAGCGCTTTGCGTTGTCATTTGTCGGAGGGGACTCCTGGAAAAGTGGCGCTTTCTTCGAACGTCTCCGAGACCTTCAGGGTAGGGGCCGGCCGCTTCAGGCGTTGAGCGCGATCTCGGACCGCCTCGTCTGGGCCGCTTACCGGGTTGCGGCCTGCAGCGTGTTCGTCTCCCTCCACGAAGGCTTCGGGCTGCCGATAGTCGAGTCGCTCGCCGCCGGTACTCCCGTCGTCACATCGAATTACGGCGCGACGGCCGACAACGCCCGCCACGGAGGCTGCCTGCTCGTCGACCCGCGGGACCCGACTGCGATCGCGTCCGCCATCCGTCGATTGCTTACCGACTCGCAGCTGGCCGAGACGCTGCGCCGCCAAGCGCGCGCCGCTCCCACCCGCACGTGGGACACCTATGCCGATGAGACCTGGGACTTCCTAGTCGACGGCAAACCCCCACGCAGCGAGGAAGGAATCTAGCTCAGCTAACCCTGCGGCGGCGACGCAAGATGATGCCGCCAAGCGCTGCAAGGACTAAGAGCGCTGCTGCGCCGATTCCTGCGGCGCCGGCCAGGCCGAAGCCGCTCGACGACGAAAGGGGCGGCGAGGCGACCGGCGAAGAAGCGGAGTGCGACGGAGCCGCGTAAAGGACTGGCGGTAGCGCAGACACGCGACGGTCGAGGGGAGTAAAGAGCTCCGAGCCTGACAGCGACGTCAGCTGCTCGCCGCCCGAGCCCCCGACCGATGCCTTCGCCCCCGGCCCGGGAGGCGGCGGGATCGCCGCGGAAGCGATGGCGTGCTCGCCGCCTGCAAGGAGGACTGTCCCGTTAGGGAGCACGGCTAAGGCCGGCGCGGCTGTGGCGTTGGCGAGATTCCCACCGTTGGCCCAACTGTCGGTGGCGGGATCGAAGACCTCGGTCCCTGTGACAGACGATCCGGCGCTCAAGCCGCCAGCGACGAGGACGTTACCGTCGGGAAGCTCGACGACCCCCGGCGACGCGACCGCTGCGGGCATTCCGGGGGTCTGCGACCACTTCCCTGTCGTCGGGTCGTAGATCGCTGCGTTATAGGCGCCCCCGACGACCAGAATCCGACCATCGGCGAGACGCACCCCACTATCCATCAGCCGGGCAGCAGGCATGCTCGCAACCTGGACCCACCGTCCGGTCGTCTGGTCGTAGCGCTCGGCACTAGCCAGCGTTCCGTTGGGCCCCTGGCCACCGGCGGTCAACGCCCCGCCGCCACCCGAAGCTCCGCCGCCGCCCGAGGCTCTGCCTCCGAAAGCGACGAGCGCGGCGAACACCCGGGCTGTAGCGAGCGACCCCGTCGGCGACCAGGTGCCGGTCCGCCAGTTGTATAGCTCAGCGGAGGCGAGTGGGGCGTGTGCCGTGTCCTCTCCGCCTGCCACGAGGACGGTTCCGTTAGCGAGCAACGCTGCGCCCGCAAAAGCGCGCGCCTGGCCGAGCGAGCCGGTCGGGGACCATTTCCCGGTGCCAGGGTTATACAGCTCGGCGCTCGACAGCGCCTGGCTCCCGTCGGTACCCCCGGCGACGAGGACCTCTCCGTCTGGTAGCAGCACAGCCGATCCGCCGACGCGCGGGGTGCCCATGGGAGCCGTGGTCTTCCAGCTGCCCGTCTGCGGGTCGTATATCTCGGCCGAGTCGAGAACGGTCGGCCCGCTGCCACCACCCGCAACCAGGACGGACCCGTTCGGTAGGGTGACGCTCATCGGCAAGGCGCGGGGCGTGCTCATCGACGCTGCCCCCGACCATCCTCCCGCCATCGTCTGGTTCCCCGACGGGACAGCAGCGACTCCCCCGCTTGCGCCGGGTGGACTTGCCGTTTGCGCGACGCTCGTCATCACGTCACTCGTCAGCACGGCACCCGCCGGTGCAGCGCCACCGCCACGCGACGGACAGTTCGCTCCCGCCGGTAGCGTCCGAAGCTGCGCCGATGCGAGCGTCGCGGACACCGAACCGTCGAAGCCGAAGGTGACCGAGTAGCCGTCCGCCGCCAAAGTGATCCCGCTTGAGTCAATGGAGAATCCAGTTCGCCCAATAGTCAACGAGAAACCCGTGTACTGCCACTCGTAGCCGCACGCGTAAGGCCACCAGCCGTCCTGGTAGCACGTCTGGGTCGATACGTACGCTCCTAGCTGCAGCGACACATTGCCTGAGAAGAAGACGCTGAGCCCGCTCGTGGAGATGTCCACTTCTACCTGGGCGCCTAGGGATCCCCCTACGTCAAGGTCTGGCCCGATCATGACCGACCCGGGGCCGAGTTCGGCGGCGCCGTTCAGCTGGAACATGAAGCTCGACGGCGACGCTTGCAGGACGATATTGACCGGCCCGATCGACAACGGCCCGATGTTGAACTGCGATACGTCCCCGACGAAGTTGATGCTCGGCGGGTTGAAGCCGATGTCGGCCAGGATATTGACACTCGTCCCGCTGATCTGCGCCTGGAAACCGAGGCCGAACCCGGCGGGGTAGGTCACCTGCCCGACCGTCGCCCCTTGAGGCGAGATGTACAGCTGGGCGAAGTCGACCTCGATCAGGGTCGGTTGACCGAAGGCAGCCAGCGGTTCGAGTGCTGGGGTGAAGGAGTTCTTGGTTCCGATCGACAGGTCGAGCAGGAACGGCTCCAAGTTGAAAGCGAAGGTGATCGGCGCGCCCTGCTGGTAGCCGACGGTGTTGGCGATCACAGACGGCAGGGCGGTCACCGTGCCAGCCAACCCAGCCGTGAAGAACGGAAAGTCGGTACTCACACCGGCCTGCAGCGTCGCGCACTGGACGGTCAGGCCCGGGATGCCGAACGCGTTCACCCATCCAGGGCCGCCGCCGGTGCAGTCACCTACCGACAAGCTGAACGTGACACTCGCATTGCCGGCGTTCTCACCGGCGGTGAGCTGTCCGTCGAGGGCCACCTGCGACGGTGGGTCATTGGCCGCGGCCGAAGGGAGGTTAAGGGTCGCGGTGAGGCCGACTCCGAAGTTGACGACAGTCGGCGACAGCGTCACCTCCAGATACCCGCTGTCGAGGACCAGGGAGGTGCTGCCGGCGGTGAAGAGCGTGAGGCCGCCGTTTGCGCCCCCGAAGTTGATCGAAAGTTTCAGCATGTACTGGTCGGTTGAGAAGTCGGCTGTGCCGATAGCGGTCAGTGACGTCCCGGCGGGCACCGACAGGTTCACTTTCTGCAGTGCCTGTTGAATCGACGTGGGGATCGTCAATGACAAGGAGAAGGAAAGTCCCTGGGGCAGATTGATCGAACCGATAGTGGGATCGCCGGTGTTGAATCCGTTGACCGCCGCGCTGGCGTAGTAGACGTAGGCGACGTCGCCAGTGGATCCGAGCCACGTGGACAGGTTGACCTCAGCTCCCGCCACGAATCCGTTCGGGCTGACCTGCACGGTCACGACCTGCGAGAAGCCCCCGCCGGTCGGCATCTGCACCGTGATCGTGGATTGGATCTTCGCGGAGAACCCGCTTGCCGTGTCGGCGAGAGTGATCGTCGGCGCCGAAAGGGTCAAATGACCGCTCAAAAGGCTCAATGCGAGGGAGTCGACAGTGGCAGCCAACGTGAAGGTTTTGGCGGTGAGGTCGAAGCACCCGGTGGCAGCCGCTGAGCCGTTGAACGATCCGAGTGCAAGCGCCAGGGTGCCGTTCACGTCCAGCCACAGGTCCCCGCCCGCAGATACGGTGCAACCGGTCGGCGGAGCCGCGTTGCCTAGCTCGATAGCACCGATTGTGACTGTGACGCCGGAGGTCGACAAGGAGAACAGCGGGTTGGAGCCGACTCCGGCCGCCTTCAGGTCGAAGCTGACAACTCCGGCTGCGTCGCTCAACGTGCCTGACAGAGCGGCGTCGATGCTCACCTGGGGTGCCGGCTGCCACACTTGCGCGGCGGTCGCCGCAACCGTCAGCGTCCACGTGTCGAACGACTGCAGCGACCCTGACAGGGCGAGAGAGCCGAGCCCGTCGAGTGACACCGTGCCCGACACGGCGAGTCCCGAGGTCCCGAGAGAGAAACTGACGTTGCTCAACGTCAGGGACGGCAAGGCTGAGAACGGAGTGATAACCCCCGGCAGTGGTCCCGGAACGCACCCGCCGCCGGTCTGAGGCGCGCAGGTGGTCACATCGGCCGTGACAGTTCCCGTGGAGCTTCGGGTGATCGACCCTGAGAGGTCGATGACTTGGCCGAAGATGCTGAGGCCAGTGATCGAGGCGGTCGCGTTGAGGGTGCCGTCAGTGGCGAACGACCCGGAGAAGTTGACGGTTGCTGCCGGCGCACCGGGAATCGGAATCGTGCCGGCGAGCGCAACGCTGAACGTGTCGGAGGCGTAGCCGAAGGTCGCCGACGTGATCGCTACCCCGCCCGGGAGCTTCAAGAAGGGGAAACCGGCTGGTGGCGTGAGGCTGGCGGTGAAGCTCGGCGCCCCACCGGGGTTCCAGTGGCCGGCGAACATTACCGCCCCACCCGGCGGCAGCGTGA
>JAKBBS010000113.1 GCA_021808425.1 Actinomycetes bacterium | reverse complement strand
AGAAAGTCGCCGGTATCGAGACGCTTTTCATCCCGTGCTCGTCGGAGTACTCGTTCATAGCGTCGAAGTACGTGCGCGATTTCGCCCACTACGGGGGTGCGTCGCGGATCCGTGGCACCGTCCCGGCCCCGGTGATGGAACGTCTCGTAGCAAAGTTTCCTACGGCGAACGGCGCCGGTCGTTCGTGAAGGTGAGGTTCCGATGACTTTTGACGCGGGTTTCGAACATGGAGGCAACGACACCGAGTCGCTCATACGGCGCGTCATCGAGATCATCGAAGGGACCCGGGCGCTGCCGCTGTCGTCGTCTGTGAAGCTCGACAACAAAGAAGAGGTGCTGGAGCTCCTGGACGAGGCCTCCCAAACGCTCCCCGAGGAACTACGCCAGGCTCGCTGGCTGATGCGCGAACGCGACGACTACCTCGCACGGATGGCACGCGAGGGTGAAGAGATTGTCAACGCTGCCAGCGCCCGGGCGGAACGGATGGTGCAGCGCACGGAGATCGTTCGCGAAGCGAACATTACCGCGAGGCGGGTAGTGGAGGAAGCGCGCAACGAAGCTCGACGGTTGCGGATGGAGGCGGAGGATTACTGCGACCAGAAGCTGGCAGCGTTCGAGGTTGTCCTCGACCGGACCATCAAGACGGTGTCGGCGGGCCGGGAGAAGCTCGCCTACACGCCGCCGCGACCCGATGACAACCCGGGCCCGTACGGGGAGTCCGCGCAAGGTTCTGGCGAGGACGAGGACTTCTTCGACCAGGACTTCGCCTGAGTGGCGAAGGACCCCTGGCTCGTAGCTGTCACCACTCTGCGCAGGGTCCCCGGAAGTTCAAGGCGTGAGGTGAGGGTCGGGCGAGTCGGCGAGCTTGAGGTCGCCGAAAGCAGGGTGGCTGCGGGAAGCGATGTCAGCGCGGACGTGGTGCTGTCGGCGCTCGACGGCGGCATCGAAGTCGAAGGCTCGGTCAGCTCGGTGTGGGAGGGGGAGTGCCGACGTTGCCTCTCCAGCGTTCGGGGAGTCATAACCTGCGAGGTCAGGGAGCTCTACCGGCCCCGGCGGCGCCACGAGAAGCCCGACGACGACGAGGAGACCTACCCTCTCGAGTCGGAGATGCTCGACCTCGGGCCCCTCGTGCGCGACGCACTTCTCCTTGAGCTCCCCGTCGCGCCCCTCTGCCGAGACGATTGCGCCGGGTTGTGCCCGAGCTGCGGGGCAAATCGCAACGACGCTCCCTGCAGGTGCTTGCCGACCGGCTAGATTATATCGTCCCACGTCAAGCTGGTGTCGTCCGGCCCGTCCTGCAAGGATCTGATTATGGCTGTCCCCAAGAAGAAGACCTCGAAGGCCAAGAGCCGCAGCCGCCGGGCGAGCGCATGGACACTGTCGGTTCCCGCCAGGAGCATCTGCCCGCAGTGCCGCAACGCCAAGCTTCCGCACGTGGTGTGCCCTACATGCGGCTGGTACAAGGGTCGCCAGGCTGTAGAAGTCGGCTGAGGGCCGCCACGGCATGGCCTTACCTGTAGCCGTCGACGGCATGGGTGGCGACCGTGCGCCCGATGCGATCGTCGCCGGCGCTCGAGACGCGTTGAGCGCGGGACACGACGTGGTTCTTGTTGGGGACCCGGACCGGATGGGGGACACTGGCGACGTCCCGGTGATGACGGCGCTAGAGGTCATCGAGATGCACGAGGACCCGGGCAGGGCGGTGCGCCACAAAAAGGACTCCTCGCTGATTCGAGCCGCCGAAGCCGTACGCGACGGCCATGCAAGCGCGATGGTGAGTGCCGGAAACACCGGGGCCGCGATGGCCGCGGCCCTTTTCCGGTTCGGTCGGATCAAGGGAGTCGCCCGCCCGGCGATAGCCACAGTGATCCCTGTCCCCGGTTCTACACCGACGGTCCTCGCCGACTCGGGAGCGAACGCAGAATGCTCCGCTGCGTGGCTCGTGCAGTTCGCACAGATGGGGGCCGTCTTTTCCCGTGTCCGCCTCGGTGTCGAGCGCCCGAGGGTCGGGTTGCTGTCGATCGGGGAGGAGCCGGGCAAAGGTAACTCCCTCGCCAAGGAGGCGTTCGCCCTCCTCCGCAACGGGGCGGCGGGCCCGGGAGTCGACTTCATCGGTAACGTCGAAGGTCGCGACGTCATGTCGGACGCAGCTGACGTAGTCGTAACGGACGGATTCACCGGTAACGTCGTGCTCAAGACGCTCGAGGGATCCATGAAGTTCGCAATGGGTGCCGTCGTCAAAGCCCTGCGCTCGCCGGGGGTTGACAAAAGCGCGTCGGATGCCATCCTGGCGACGTTGTTGCCTCTTGCGGCCGAGTTGGATCCCGAAACCTACGGTGGAGCGGTCCTGCTCGGTGTGGACGGCGTCTGTGTCATCAGCCACGGATCGTCCTCGGCGAGGGCTATCGTCAATGCCATCGGCGTCGCCGACCGGGCGGTCGCCGACGGCCTCGTATCCCAACTGGCGGCAGCTGTAGCGCCTGCCGGCTGAGTCGAGCGTGGTTGCGCTCCCGCCTAGCTACGATGATCGATTGGAGGAAGGAGACAGATGCCTGCTGAGACTCATGTCGCCGGTAGCCCGATGGGGCGACCCGAGGTGCTTGCAGTTGTTCGAGGCTGCCTTGGGGACATTTTGGAGATCAACTCCGACTCGATCTCCGAGGGGGCGTCCTTCGGGGACGATCTAGGGGCTGATTCGCTGGCATTGATCGAGCTCGTCGAGGCGCTCGAGGAGGAGTTCTCCGATCGTGCTGTCGGCTTTCGCATCGACGACGAGGATCTGGAGGACCTGAAGACTGTCCGCGACGCCGTTGATTACGTCATGGCGAAGCTCCAGGCTTCCGCCTAGCCAGCCGGTTTGACCATCGCGCACGTCCGTGAGCACCACTTCGAAGGCCGGACCGATCCTCGGGCTGCTCTACGGGCGCGCCTCGGGTGGACCGCAGAGCCGGGCTCGGCCTTCGACGAGGCCCTACGACACAGGTCGTGGTGCGCGGAGCACCCAGGGAACGAATCGAACGAGCGTCTCGAGTTTCTAGGCGACTCGGTCCTCGGCCTCGTTGTCACCGCCCACCTTTTCCGGACGTACGCTGCGATTCCGGAAGGTGAGCTGACCAAGGCGAGGGCGGCGGTGGTCAGCTCGGCGTCGCTCTGCGAGGTGGCAGCGGAGGTTGGTGTCGGGCCGGCATTGTTGCTCGGCAAGGGCGAGGAGCTCACGGGAGGTCGCCTCAAGCCTTCGATCCTCGCTGACGCGGCGGAGGCCCTGATAGGGGCCGCCTACGTGGAGCAGGGATGGGTCGGCGCCGAAACGCTCGTGATGGGCCTCCTTGCAGAGCGGATAGCAGCCGCTGTGGAAGGGCCCGGCGGGGGCGACTTCAAGACGAGGCTGCAGGAGCTGTGCGCCAGGAAATACGATTCGCTTCCCCGCTACGTCCTCTCAGAGCAAGGTCCCGACCACGCCAAAGAGTTCGACGCCACCGTGCACATCCAAGGTCGAGCCTACGGCTCCGGCCGGGGCCGATCCAAGAAGCACGCCGAACAACAAGCGGCGTGCCAGGCTTGGCAGGCACTGCTGGAAGCCGGCGACGGGGCGTGAACGGCTCTTTGCCGCCGGGGAAGCCCTGATGCCGGAGCTCGCGGAGATCGAGACTCTGCGTAGGGATCTCGCCCGCGAGTTTCTCGGCGCAACGATCGAGTACGTGCATCTGGGTGCTGCCCGCTCATTCCGACGCCATCCCGACCCTGAGGAGTTCGTCAGCCGGCTAGCAAAGCGCAGCGTGCGCGGAGTCCGCCGAGCCGGCAAGTACCTGCTGGTCGACCTCGATAACGATGAGATCCTCGTCGCCCATATGGGAATGAGCGGTCAGCTGAGGCTCATGGCGTCAGGCGCCTGTGCCGAGAAACACACCCACGTGCGACTCGGATTCGCAGGGCGCCCGGAGTTGCATTTCGTGGACCCGCGCACGTTCGGGCAGATGTTCGTTTCGAGCGCGGGCGTTCCCTCACTTGCGCATCTCGGCCCTGATCCCTTCGAGCTCGACGAGGAGCGGTTCGCGAGGTTGCTGTCGTCCCGGTCCACGAAGTTGAAGGTGACGCTGATGGACCAGTCCGTCATCGCGGGCATCGGCAACATGTACGCCGACGAGATGCTCCACGCCGGTCGCATCCGCCCTGACAGGCCTTCGGGAGAGTTGACCGCCGACGAGACCGCCCGCCTCCATGGCGCGATGCGATCCGTGCTCGCCGAGGCGGTAAGACGGCGCGGCTCCACGCTCGCAGACCGCCAGTACAAGGACCTCTACGGAGCGCCCGGCAGCTACCAGGAGCTTCACAGGGTCTACGCGAGGGAGGGGCTGGCGTGCCTTACGTGCGGCGAGCTCGTCGTACGCGTCAAGGCCAACGGTCGAAGCAGCTACTTCTGCGCCAGCTGCCAGCGATGAGCAGTCAAACCCGGTAGTTTCATCGCGCCGTGTTCCTCAAGTCTCTCGCCATCAAAGGCTTCAAGTCTTTCGCGGACACCACCACCCTCGAGTTCGAACCCGGGGTGACGGTCGTGGTCGGTCCGAACGGAAGCGGCAAGTCGAATGTCGTCGACGCGGTCGCGTGGGTCCTCGGCGCGCAAGGAGCTCGCACCATCCGCTCGTCGAAGATGGAGGACGTAATCTTCGCCGGAAGCCCGAAGCGCCCAGCGCTCGGACGCGCCGAAGTCGCGCTGACGATCGACAACACGGCAGGGCTTCTGCCGATCGACTTCTCCGAGGTGACCATAACCCGGACGTTGTTTCGTGGAGGGGAGTCCGAGTACGCGATCAACCGGGTACCGTGCCGTCTCCTCGACGTGCAGGAGCTTCTCTCTGACAGCGGAATAGGGCGACAGCAGCATGTCATCGTGTCCCAGGGGAACCTGGACGCAATACTGAATGCGCGTCCCGAAGAGCGGCGCCTAGTGATCGAAGAAGCGGCCGGCATCCTGAAATTTCGTCGGCGTAAGGAACGCGCCGAACGGCGTCTTGAGTCCAGCGAGGCGAGCCTGGTGCGGCTCCAGGACCTGCAGCGCGAGCTGAAACGTCAGCTGCGCCCGCTCGAAAAGCAAGCTGAGGCGGCGCGACGTCACGACAGCCTCGTCGAGGAGCTGACCGGGCTTCGCCGGTTCCTCCTCGGCGGGGACCTCACGTCGCTTCGAGCCCGCCTCGGAGAGATAACGGCGGAACGGGAACTTCTCGCCGGACGGCAAGCCGGCGCCCGAACGGCTCTATCACAGCAAGAAAGGGCCGTTCAGGCAGCCGAGGAGGATGCGGGTGAGGCACCCCTAGCTGTCGAAGCTGATCTTTCCGACCTCGACGCGCGGGCACGGGCCCTCAAGGCACGCGCGTCCGGCCTCGAGGCGGTGATCGCAGAGCGGCGACGCTCGATCGAGCGCGAACGCAGCTACGGCGACGACGCCGAAATCGTCGCCGATCTCGAGCTCGAGTTGGCCGCGCTGCGCCGACGACTTCAATCGGCGGAGAGCGAGGCAGCCGACCTTCTTCCAGCGGCTGACGAGCTTGCCGAAGCTGAGCGCGATTTGGAGCTCGACCGCCGAAGCATCGTCGAAGGCGAGGGCGACCTCGACGCCGCCGTAGGCGACCCGGCGGCAGAAGTCCGTGGTGAACTAGGGGCGTTGAAGCTTGCTGCTGAGCGTCTCCGTCGTGACCTGGACGGGGCGACATCGCGGGCAGCGTCTGTCGCCGACAGGATGACGCGGCTCGAGGCGGAAAGATCCAGATGGAGCGGGGCGCTCGACGAGTCGGAAGCGCAGACAGAGGAGTGTATCGAGGCGGATCGCCGATCGGTCGAGAGTGAGGAGGCCGCCGAGGCGAACCGGACCAGCAGCGAGGAGAGGTGGCGTGCGACCAGCGCAGAGCGCAGTCGCTGGGCGGCTCGCGAGGAGGCTTTGGCTCAGGCCCTCGACGAGGCGCGCGCGAGAGCTGGTGTGCAGCGCCTCGCCGGCTCGCAGGGCGTGGTGGGCACGCTCCTCGAGCTTGTCGAGGTCGACGAGGGTTTCTCGGCCGCCTTCGAGGCTGCTGCAGGCGAGATCCTCGCTGCGGTGGTGCTAGACAGCGTTGCTTCAGCTCGGGAGGGACTCGCGGAGCTTCACCGCCAAGAAGCGACGGGGGCGGTGGTGGCCCTCGACGTGGAAGGGAAACTCGCCCTGTCCGGCATGGACATGCGGGACTTGCCCGTGGGCTGCCGCGCGCTTCGAAGCCACGTGCGCGGAACCCGAATCGATGTGGATCCCCTCCTCGACGAATTGCTGGGGATGGCGGTCGTCGTCGAAGGTGGCTGGGCGTTGGCCTTGGACCTGGCTTTGCAACGACGTGAGCTGACCGTCGTCACTCCCGACGGAGACCGGTTCTCAGGCGGCTTGTGGCGTGCGGGTGCGTCAGGGTCGGGCGCTACGGGAGCAGCGCTCGAGGAGGCTCGGACTAGGGCTAGAAGCTCCGATGACGCCGCGAACAAAGCTAAGTCGGATTTCGAAGCGGCGCAGGTAGCGCTCGCAAGCGCACGGCTCGAACGCGCTGCTGCGACCCGTAAACTGGCGTCGAATGCAACCTCGGTTCGCTCGGCCAGGGACGCCCTTCAGCGTGTGGACGCCGAGATCGCCGAGCGAGCCGGCGAGCTCGAAGAGCTCAGCGAACTGCAGGCCGACCTGGTTGCGCGAGTGCAGCGCGACGAGCGACGGATCGCCGAGTTGGCCGAGATGCTTCCTGCACTCGAGGAGATGGCAGAGCGGGAGGCGTCGAGGCGTGACGAAGCGGTCGCCAGACGGGCCCTCCTTGCTGAGCGTACGGCAGCCCTAGCGGGAGCTAGGAGAGACCTCGAAGTGCGTGCGGCAGGCTTAGAGGAGCGACGCGATCTCACACTTCGCAGGCTCTCGGAGGTCGAGTCGAGCCTCGAACGCCAAACTGCCGAGCGAGTGCGCCGAGCGGAGCGCCGAGCGGCAGCGGAGGCCTCAGTCGGGGTGGTCGCCGCCCTCGAATCGCTCGTCAAGGACCGGGCGCGTATCGTGTTAGAAGTAGCCGACCGGGTGGGAAAGGCAAGGCGAGTCGAGGCCGAGGCGCGCGTCTCGCGCATACGCCGGCTAGAGACCCTGCGAGGAGGCCGCTCCGCCGCCGCCGACGAGCTCGCGAGACTGGGCCAGCGGATCAACTCCCTCGACGTTGCGGAAGCGGAGGCGAGGACACGCTTGGAGGCGCTTGTCGAGTCCGCGAGAAGAGACCTCGGGGAGGAGCCCGACCCTTCCGACGATGCTGCCTGCCCCTCGATACCTGAGGGCGTGACGCCGACGCAGCGACGAGACGACCTGGAGCGCGAACTGCGGAACATGGGCCCGATCAACCCGCATGCACTTGAGGAGCACACGGCGCTGCTCGAACGGAGCCGTTTCACGGAGTCGCAGCTCGACGACGTGAGGTCCGCCCGGCGGGAGCTGACGAAGGTCATCCAGGCGATAGACGCCGAGATCACCGGGGTGTTCGCCGAGGCGTACGCTGATGTTGCGGCGAACTTCGAGAAGCTGTTCGTACGGCTTTTTCCGGGAGGGGAGGGCCACCTCGAGCTCAGCGACCCGCAGAACCTGCTCGAAACGGGCATCGAAGTTGCGGCGAGGCCGTCGGGCAAGAACCTGAGGCGGCTGTCGCTGCTGTCGGGAGGCGAGAGGAGCCTCGTGGCTATGGCTTACCTCTTCGCTGTGTTCCGGTCCCGTCCTTCGCCGTTCTACATGATGGACGAAGTCGAGGCGGCACTCGACGACCTCAACCTGCACCGCTTCTTGGACCTCCTCGAAGAGTTCCGATCCGAAGCTCAGCTGCTCATCGTGAGCCATCAGAAGCGCACGATGGAAGCAGCCGATTGTCTCTACGGGGTGACCATGGCACCCGGTGGCGCTTCGGTGGTCGTCAGCGAGAAGCAGTCGGAGCGCCGCACGCCTGCCGACGCGTAACCGCCGGTAGGCTCCCTTGCGATGCTGATCCTTACAATTGTGGTGATCGTAGTTGCTTTGGCGACGCTTGCCACGACCGGATTCGTCGTCGTCACCCGGCGGCGTCTCCCCCGCAAGCCCCCGGAGTCGCTGCCGAAACGTCCGGCCGCCCGTCCCGAGACGCCCCGTCTCCGGTCGGATGAGATCCCGCCGGCGCGCGCCGGCGCGGTCGGAACCGTCGCGCCACCCGCCACGGCAGAGGAGGCTGCTGCAGGGGCCGGCCCGGTCGTCGAGGCGGGCGTCGAGCCCGAGGTAGCTCCGCAGACGGCGTCTGACGGTGTCGGCTCTTTCGGCGCTGTCGTCTCCGAAGGCACGGTCGTCGAGGCCGAGCGTCCCCGCATCCGGGATCGGATGGCTCGCGCCAGGACCCTGCTAAGCGGTTACCTGGGATCGGTCCGATCGAGAGGCAAGATCGACGACTCGACCTGGGAGGAACTAGAAGAAGCACTGATCCTTGCCGACGTCGGGGTCCTCGCTACGACGCGGCTGCTCGACGGGCTTCGACTGAAAGTCAAGGCGGGTGAGGTCACAGAGGCAGAGTCGCTGATCGCTGCGCTGAGGAGGGACCTCGTGGAGTTGTTGGCGGGCGACCGCGAGCTGCGCATGGCTCCGGAAGGCACGACCGTGTGGCTTTTCGTCGGTGTCAATGGCGTCGGCAAGACCACCACCATCGGCAAAGTCGGTCTTCAGGAGGTGTCGAAGGGTCACCGAGTGGTGATGGCGGCGGGGGACACCTTTCGTGCGGCCGCAGCCGACCAGCTGGAGATGTGGGCGCAGCGCGCGGGTGCGTCCGCCGTCAGAGGCAACGAAGGCGGAGACCCGGGTGCCGTCGTCTTCGACGCTGTGCAGCACGCGGCGGCCCGAGGATGCGACCTTGTGCTCGCGGACACGGCAGGTCGCCTCCACACGAAGACGAACCTGATGGAAGAGCTGAAGAAGGTCCGGCGGGTGGCGGAACGTCCACCTGGCGTAGTGATGGAGACCCTCCTCGTCATAGACGCGACGACCGGACAGAACGGGCTGATCCAGGCGCGCCAGTTCGCCAGTGCCGTGGGCGTGACCGGCGTGGTGCTTACCAAACTCGACGGCACCGCGAAGGGTGGCATCGTGGTCGCGATCGCAGATGACCTTGCGATCCCCATCAAGCTGGTAGGTCTAGGCGAGGGGGTCGGGGACCTCGTCGAGTTCGACGCCGCCGAGTTCGTCGACGCGCTCCTGGCGCCGCAGTAGCTGGTCCAGAAGGGTAGGTTGAGCCGGCTGGAGCGCCGCATGCCTTAGACTCGGCGTCTCATGTTCGAGTCGCTGACCGACCGTTTTGACACGATATTTACGAAGCTGCGCGGTCGGGGACGGCTGAACGAGGCCGACGTCGACGAGGCGATGAAGGAGATTCGCCTCGCCCTGCTTCAGGCGGACGTTAATCTTCGCGTTGTAAGGGACTTCGTAGGGAGGGTCCGCGACGAGCTGATCGGGGTCGACCTTTCGCAGAGCCTCACACCGGGCCAGCAGGTCGTCAAGGTCGTCCACGAGGAGATGCGCAGGATCCTCGGCGGCGACACGCTCAAGATCACCTACGCGTCGAGACCACCCACCGTAGTCCTGCTGGCAGGCTTGCAGGGCGCCGGGAAGACTACGACTGCAGCGAAGCTAGCTTCGTGGTACAAGCGGAGTCAGGGACGCAACCCGCTACTCGTAGCGGCTGACCTTCAAAGGCCGGCGGCCGTCGAGCAGCTGAGGGTCCTCGCCAAGCAGGTCGGCGTGCCGGTGTTCAGCGAAGCGTCAGACCCCGTGACGGTCGCTAAGAAAGGCCTCGAAGAAGCACTGCGAGTGGGCCGCGACGTGCTGATCATCGACACGGCGGGGCGCCTTGGTATCGACGAAGAGTTGATGGACGAGGTCAGAAGGATCTCGGTGGCGACGACACCCCACTACACCTTCCTCGTCGTCGACGCCATGATCGGCCAGGACGCCGTCGCGACCGCCGAGGCGTTCCACAAGACCCTCGAGCTCGACGGGGTGATCCTCACCAAGATCGACGGGGACGCGAGAGGTGGCGCTGCGCTGTCGGTCAAGGAGGTCGTCGGGCGGCCGATCGTGTTCGCCTCCAACGGCGAGAAGCTCGCCGACTTCGATCAGTTCCACCCCGACCGGATGGCGGACCGCATCCTCGGTATGGGCGACGTCCTCACCTTGATCGAAAAGGCGGAGGCGACACTCGACCGGGAACAGGCCGAGCAGACCATGACCCGGCTCCAGCAGGGTCAGTTCACTCTCGACGACTTCCTGGAGCAGATGCAGCAGGTCAAGAAGATGGGCCCGCTGTCGGGTCTTATAGGGATGATCCCAGGCCTACCCAAGGAGGTGCGCAGCGCAGACATCGACGACTCGATGATGGGGCCGATCGAGGCCGTGATAAGGTCCATGACCCCAGATGAGCGACGGAATCCTTCTATCATCAACGGGTCCCGTCGGACACGGATAGCACGCGGTAGTGGTACGAGCGTCCAAGAGGTGAATAACCTTCTGGACAGGTTCAAGCAGATGCAGACATACATGCGCCAGATGGCGTCCATGCCCGGAGTTATGGGTCGGGCCGCGAGACGCGCTACAACCGCCCCGAAGCGGGTCAACAACAAGAAGAAGAAGCGTCGTTAGGCGCATGAGAGGCTAGGAAAGACATGGCAGTCAAGCTCCGCCTGATGCGGATGGGAAAAAAGAAGCAGCCCTACTACCGG
>JAKBBS010000112.1 GCA_021808425.1 Actinomycetes bacterium | reverse complement strand
CGCCGCCCTCGACCTGGCCAGGAGCTTCCCGGTGCCAGACGGCAAGGTCGAGGTCCGGCCCGTGGTCGAACGCTGAGCAACGTGACGGTGGACGGGTCGCCGATCGGGTCAGCCCTCTCGGCGCTCGACCGGACATTCCGAGAGGAGGCGGGCCGGCTGACCGCCAGCCTGGTCCGCCTCCTCGGCGACTTCGATCTGGCCGAGGAGATGGTGGCCGATGCGGTCGTCGAGGCGCTGGCACTCGGCGCCGACGCCCAGATCGCATTGACCCTGCGCGCCGTGGCCGGGCTGACCACAGCGGAGATCGCCCGGGCGTTCGTGGTGCCCGAGGCGACGCTCGCCAAGCGGCTCACCCGGGCCAAGCAGAAGATCGTCGGCGCCAGCATCGCCTATGCCGTTCCCGAACCGGAGGACCGCCTCGACCGGTTCGCCTCGGTGCTGCGGGTCGTCTACCTGGTGTTCAACGAGGGGTACCTGGCCACTTCCGGAGCCAAGGCGGTCCGCCGGGACCTGGCCCTTGACGCCGAGTGGCTCGCCGGCCTGCTCGTCGCCTGGATGCCCGACGAGCCTGAAGCGCTCGGCCTGCTCGCCCTGATCCAGCTCCACCTGGCCCGCTGGCCGGCCCCGCTCTCCTGTGACGGCCGCCTGGTGCTGCTCGGCGACCAGGACCGCTCGCTGTGGGATCGGCGCCGCATCGCCAGCGGCGGGGCCTTGATCGAGCGGGCAGCCGGTGCCGGTCGCACCGGGCCCTACCAACTGGAGGCGGCCATCGCGGCGGTTCATTGCGAGGCTCCGTCGTGGGAGGCCACCGGCTGGGATCAGCTGCTGGTGCTGTACTCGATGCTCGCCGCCATCGACTCCTCGCCGGTGGTGACGCTAAACCGGGCGGTGGTGATGGCCGAGGTGGACGGCCCGGGGCCAGCCCTGGCCGAGGTCGAAGCGCTGGCCGCGGTGCTCGACCGGTATCATCCCTACCACGCCACCCGGGCCGCGCTGCTGCGCCGGGTAGGACGGGACCGAGAGGCTGAGGCGGCCGACCGGGTCGCCCTATGACGGCCAACCGTGGCGAACAGGAGCTGATCACCCGCCCGCTGCGCTCGTCGCCGTGACCGTGGCGGTCCCGCAAACGAACACGGCCAAACTGGACATCGTCGTGGGCTGGCCGAAACGCGCCGCCCAGCCAGTCGCGCCAGAGCGTCCCTGCCAGCCGGGCCGGAGCTGCCGCCTGGTGTCGCGACGGGATTGCGGCAATGGTCGGGGCCGGTGATCGTGAGCGGTAGCGTGGTTGCGTTGCCATACCAGGGAGGACATCCGTGGCTTTCGACCGAATCAGGGTTGATCCTCAGAAGATGAGAGGGTTGCCAGTCATCCGTGACACTCGGGTGACGGTCGCGGCCGTGCTCGGACAGTTGGCAGGTCGCCGCAGCGTCGAGCAACTCCTCGCCGATTATCCCTACTTGGAAGCGGAGGACGTCTATCAGGCGCTTGCGTTCGCGGCTGCGGCGATGCAGGAGCGGGAGTTGCCGGTCATTGAGCCGGTGTGAGGCTGTTGGTCGATGCATGCCTGTCACCGGCGGTCGCCGCGAACCTACAGGACGCCGGCCACGACGCTTTGCATGTCGCGGATCTCGACATGTTGCACTCGTCCGACGTAGACATCCTGGCCTGCGCCGGAACGGATAGACGCGTGGTGGTCTCGGCGGACGCCGACTTCGGGGCCTTGCTCGCCGGCAGTGGGGCGGCTGGGCCATCCGTCGTCCTGCTTCGATCGGGCGACGACCTCACCCCCGGTCAGCAGTCGGTCCTGTTGACCGCCAACCTGCCACAGGTGGCCGAGGACTTGGAGCGAGGGGCGGTGGTCGTGCTCGGACGCCAGCGCGTCCGCATCCGGAACCTTCCGATCGACCGCTTGTCGTAGCTCTGGCCTGGAATCGTCATGAATGCGTCCGTGCCGAAGGAATCGAGGCACAGGACGAGGCGGGACGGTTTCTCGGGCCCTGAGCATCATGTTGACGTCCCGTGAACGCTGGAGGTCCCAATGGACACCTCACCAACCAGAGTCCCCGCGTGTTGGCCTGATAAGACGGGCGAATCGGGACGGAGGATTCTCACCACTCGCGGTACGGCGCTGGACCTTCCCGGCGATCCGACGATCACGCCAGTTCGGCCGTGACCCTACGAAGCTGCGGAAGTCTCGGCGATGCGCTTAGTCAGGTAGCGACGCTCGGACGCAATGTTGATGGGACGGAATTTCTACGATGGATCCGCAGAACTATGGCAGTCACGGGTCGAGCACCCATGGGCAGCCTGCCTCAACGAAATGAAGAAGTATGTATTCTCTTCCACTCTTACGGAGGCAGCTTGGACCAGTTCGGTGATTCTCGATGGAGAGGTGGTCGAGGAAACGAGGCGTCTGAAGGCTGAAGGGGATGGGGATCTTGTCATCTGGGGTCACACACGCCTTGCCGAAACGCTGATGCGCAGCGGATTGATCGACGTGCTTGATCTCTCGATTCATCCCAAATTCATTGGGGCGGGTGAACCGCTCCTTCGGGAGGGCCTCCGCGTCGAGCTACGACTTCTCTCAACCAAAAGCTTCTCCAATATCGTGCAGATTAGCTATGAGCCCCAATCCGTCTGAGCAACACATCACGGATCTGTCCCTAACCGACGCGGCGGCTACCTGCGAAGTGGCGCCAGGCTTTTCGAAGCCAGCCCGGGGCACATCTCATCTCAAAGGCGGAGTGGCCGTTCGCATGGCCGACGCCATGCGACGAGGTGCTCTTTGCTGTGATTCCGTGTTGGGTGTGGACAGCATCGATTACCTGCGTCTGGACTGGTTCGCTCTCGCCGAGGTGCCGGTCAGCGAGGTACGAAGGCGAGTTGGGATCCCGGACAAGTCACCCGAGGCATAGCGGCAGGCTCAGTCAGTCCATGGGAGCCCGGCGGGATCAGCGAATACCAGATGAATGCAGGACAGTCGATGGCGGTAGCAGAGGGTCGTCCCTACGATCGTACGGTGCTGCTCCCAGGCCCAGTACCTGAGCAGCGGATCACGAGTTCAACGGATGAAGCGACGAGCGCAGGCGCAAGTTCGGACGAATGGCGGGCGAAGTCGTTCAGGAGCGGGGCGGCGACGTCAATGGCCCTGCTTCGTCGGGGTGATCGCGCGGAACTGGTCCGAGACGCTGGGTTCGTACCCATCGATGCTGGCTCGGTGGCAGATAGCGGCAGCCAGTCACCCGGCGGCGACCTTTACGGAGACGAGTTCTACTTTGCAGACCTGCCCGCATTGCCGCGTCTTTGACGTCACCGAACCAACAACCTTGACGGGCCGCGGGGAATGTTTGGCGACACGGTTGTGAGTTCGATCAGCCTTCCTTCAGGCTCCCCTGCTGTTCAACTTTTGTCCGGTCGCTGGACTCTGGCCGTCCTGGCAGAACTCGCCGAGGGAGGTCTCAGGTACCAGGACCTCCACGATGCCCTGGATGGCATCTCCTACAAGGTGCTGACCGAGACGCTTCGCGGAGCGGAACGCGACGGGCTCATTGCCCGTGGCCGACAGAGAGGTGCCACCCAAGCAGCGTCACACGGCCGGGCGCGCGTGGCCGCGCCTAGCGGTCGAATACGACGCGAGTGTGTCTGAGTCGACGGTGCGGTCGCCGAGCACGAAGGAACGGTAGGCCCATCCGTGCAGTATCGGATCGAACTTGCCGAGCAACCGCGGGACGGTACGCCCTGCTCAAGATCTTCATCTTCGAGAACCGCCATCCCGTCTCCGAACGCCTCGGCGCCTGCCACGCTTCGACGGCCAGACGGGCGCGACGCTCCGCGAGACTGCCCTGGTCGCTTGCTCGACAATCAGACCCGGCGGGAGGGTTCTGGTGCCATGGTGGCCGGGTTGGCCTATCCAGCTGACGATGCTAGTCCGAGACCCCCCAGGCCACACGGGGAGCGATGACTCGACTTGTCAACCACCCGATGGCGACGGTCACGAGGGTGACGGATGCTCGACGTCAGTCGTGATGAGCTTGTACACGCTTGAGTGGCCATACGTCTCGATCAGCGCCTCCTCGAAGAGCGATCCCTCCGCTGGTTCGACCCGTCGGGTCAACGCGTAGGAACCGATCGACCGCACGAACTCATGGGCACCGGCCGCCGTCATCTCGCCCCTCTGACGGTAGTTCCACTCGCCAGTCGGGAGTCGGCGGAACTCTATGAGTGGCTCCTCGCCTCTCCGCGTGCAGAGGAGGATGGTCTTCAGCGTCGCTCCTTCCAGCGGCGGCACACACTACCCGAGTACAGTAGCACAGCGACGAGCGTCTCGGATCCCGAGCCTTGGTCGTATGCAGCGGGAACACATACGGCGGGTGTCGAGGGTCGGAGGTAGCGACACACCAACGCCGGACAGCTCTGCTTCCGTCGAGCGGAGGAACAGATACGTTCACCGCAAGGGATGTCCGTACCGAGGAGAGATAGCGATGAGCAGCAGGCCGGTGCCTGGGATGTCTCGGGAGCCCTGGAGTGTCGTAGGTCCTTCGGCGTGAGGGAGCCGACAGAGATCAAGTTTGTCTTCGAGCCACAACCAGAGGGCGGATACAGCGGCAACGCCCCCGATCTGCCCGGTCTCTGCACCGAAGGCGAGACGCTCGAACCGCTCGCTTGCCTTCTCCAACGCAACCGCGTCCGGGTTCACCTTCGCACGCCGAGGCCCGCCGTCGCCGCATTGTCCCGGACTCGCCCTGCGCCACTCCAGGCCGTGACTCGAATACAAGCTCCGACGAAACATGGCTCACAGCCGACGGTTTCGGGGCACTCAGTAACGTTTCACTGGCCTCGGCGAGAGCGACTTCATCCTCCTCGTCGTGCGGTGTCAGGGCTGCGATTACTCTCGCGTTTTCCAGCTCATCGTCTCCCACCACCTCATCCGTCGTGGTCACGGAGGCCGAGTGATACATCTCCGTGTTTGGCGGACAGGGGCAGATCGCAGCTAGGGACCCGGTCAGCTCGAGGGCGTCGGCGGGGCCAGGGAGGCCACCGCTCGGAGCGGCCGCCAAGTCGGTTAAGTCCGTCCGTCTCGAGCCGACCCCCTGTCAGGCCGAGCTCCACCGGCTCTGGGTGGCCGCCCAAGATGTCCACTAGGCGCCGATTGCCGTGTGCCAAAGCGAAGTTGCAGCGCGCCTTCGGTGAACCCGAAGGTCGGTGCCCCAGCGTTCATCGGTAGCATTTCTGGGGACTTCGGGTTTGTGGCGTCAACATTGAGTACTGCAATTCCCAGGCGGCTGCGTATGCACGGCCTGGATACCAGCACGTTCGCGCCAGCGGAGGTCCGGGCGGCTTGCAAACCGACAGAACCCCCGCCACCAAGTACCGGCGCTTTCCGCGCCTCTTTACGTATGCACAAGCCGCCGACCAGCATGTTTGGGCCGGCGGCTTGTCGTTTATGGGGCGAGTTTGTGGGGTCCTACTCAACTCCTGCGTAGGGCAAAAAGGCGGCGCGCGCCAGGGCACGGGCGGGGCGACACGCTGCGGCTTCGCGCATTGAGGCAGGCGGCTTGCGAGCGTTGCATAGGGCATGCCCTGTGCAACGCCATGCAGCTGCACTGATCAACGTCGCTCGGAGTCGCCCCCACCTTGGGGCCTGATCATGCTGCTGACCGGCGATCGGGACGAGAGAGGCGCCCCAGTTGCGTCGCGACTCACAGAGCCAGGAGTCTGTCATTTGCAACTACCTCACATCCCTGCCGTGGAATGTCGTCAATCGGTGTTGACGGAACACAGAAGTCAAGATAGATTGACTACATGACCTCCACGGACTTCGCTGCGACTGCCGGCAGCGGCGACCCTGCGATCGGGCTCCGAGCGGTGGCGTCGCTGCGACGGCTGGCCGAACAGCTGGAGTCACTTCAGGTCGACCGAGCACGCGACCTCGGCTGGTCGTGGTCGCAGATCGCAGTCGAGCTAGGAATCTCAAAACAGGCGGTCCACCAAAAGCACGGCGGCCGTGCCAGCACCACGAGAAAGGAAGGGTGAGATGTTCGAGCGATTCACCGAGCCGTCACGATCCGTCCTGGTCGAAGCCCAGGACCTCGCCGTCGAACTGGGTTCGGACTACATCAGTGTCGGGCACATCCTCTACGGCTGCGCCGAAGGACGAGAGGAGACGGCCGGAAAGCCGCTACACGACTGCGGGATCACGCCGACGTCCATCCGCCGCCGTCTGCCTCGCACAAATGCGCAGCCGGCGGGACAAGTGGACCCAGCGGCATTGAACGCTATCGGAATCGATTACGAAGATGTGCGGGCCGCGGTCGAGGAGACCTTCGGGCCAGGAGCGTTGGAAGCAGCACCCGATCGAAGGGTCCAGACCACCAAGACTCGCAAACCGCACTTTACGCCAGAGGCGAAGCGGTCACTGGAGCTCTCGCTTCGGGTAGCCATCGAGCTGTCTCCCCGCAAGGGCATCTTCACCGCCTCAGACAAGCAGCGGATACAGCCAGGCCATCTGCTACTCGGACTGCTCCGACTCGACAGCGAACTGGTATCGAGCATCCTTGAGGAAGCCGGCACCACAGTCGCCGCGCTTTCGGCCGCAGCCCTGTCTCAGCTCACCGAAGCCGCGTGAGAGTGGGACAGTGTCGCCTGCGCCACGTTGGCCCGTCATCTCGTGAGCGACAAGGGCCACCACCGGATCTGATCGATCCGGCCGAAGAGCGGCTTCGTCGAAGGGAGCTGCCCGGCTTCACCACGTACTGCGAGCGGACCAAAAAGCTCATCCCCTACGTCTGGTAGCTCGTCGCGTCCGGTACTCGATCGACAACCAGCACAACGGCCGAACCGGTCAGGCTGCGCGGCCAGGATCAAGCAGGCCGTCGCGGTGATCTTGGCAGGGTGTGCCCGTTCCGGCGCAGGTGCACTGCGGTGACGAGTTGGGAGTCGATGCCCGCCGATGGCGGGCCCGTGCGGCGGCCATCTCGGTGCCGTCCGCGAAGTAGCCCATGAGTGCCTCGGGTGCGAGTTCGTAGGGGAACGGCGCGAACCAGACTTCCAGACCGGCGTCGGCGGCATGGGCGGCGGCGACGGCCAGCCGGTCGTGGTCGGCGCCGGTGACCCGCACCGCGTTGGCGTGCAGCTCGCCGGCGATGACCTGCATCTCGCGGCGGACCACCTCGGGGTCGAACAACTTCCGGGACGACGTTCCCGCCGGGGAGAAGCCGACGTCGTAGTTGATACCTCGCAGGCGCATCATCGCTCGGCCTGCCCCGGGCGGGGCGAGATGTCGGCCAGGGCGGGGATCAGCACCGCGGCGGCGGCCAGGTGGACACACACCAGGCCGATCCGGGTGGCGGCGGTGGTCCCCGCAGCGATAGGACCGGCCAAGGAGACAGCCAGCGCGACGACCTCGACCGCCACCCACCGACGTCGGGCCTTGTCGGCCCCGAGGCGTTCGAGCACCAGGCGCGCCACCCAGCCGGCCACGGCGATCACCACACTGACGAAGATCACGGTGAGCGCCCCGACGTGGCGGAGGGCGGCTCCGGTCGCGAAGCGAACGTCGAGCCCGGCGAAGGGCTTGGCGATCGCCCACACCGCCATGGTGGCGGCGGGGGTGGTGACCACCGCCACGAGCCACGCTCCGCGGCGACGGTTGGACCGGAAGGTGCTGCCCGATAGAGGAGTGGGCGTGACAGTCATCGTGAGAACCCCTTCAGGTGTTGGATCGGTGCTGCCAGCGGGCCCCGAGGATCTGGTTGAGGCCGGCGGCCTGGTAGTAGACGTTGCTCACCACTTGGAGCACCACGAAGGTGACGGGCCACAGCGCGGCGGACAGACCGGGGACCTCGGGCACGGGCAGGGTGTAGGACATGACGATCCGGCAGGCGGCGTCGGCGAGCAGCCCGACACCCCACATCACACTCGCCACCCGCCAGATGCGCCGGAAGCGGGGCTCGGCATCCCAGAGGGCATCCCACGAGCCGGCGCTGTAGAAGCGCCTGCCCTCCATGAGCGGCCGGGCGAACACGAACGTGGCGGGACGGCGGGCGCCGACGGTGGCGATGAACCAGGCGCCCCACACCCCTGTCAACAGCCCGTCCTTGGCCAGAAGGAACCGGGGATCACGGGAGATCACCGCCGCCGCCACGGAGGTGACCATGGTGGCCACCATGAGTAGCGCCACGGCGTCTGCCCGGCGCTTGGTGACCGCCGTGTAGGCGGCACCCAGGGCGGGCAGTACCGCCCCGGCGGTCAACGCCACCAGGTTCGAGACTCCAGCGCCGGCGTGCAACCCGTAGTAGAGCGCCGTCGGGGCACCGATGTCGAACCCGAGCCGGGCGAGCTGGCATCGCAGGCTCACCGGCACCTGCAGCCCCGCCTCCATCGGCTGGCCTGGGCCGGGGGAAGCCCCATCCAAGCCCATCGCCGCCGGCGTCGCCGGTGCCGTCGGGGTGCGTGGGCCGGTCACGGCTGTGCCCGGGTGGCCAGGTCGAACACGGTGACCACCTCCGCCGCGTAAGAGGCGACATCGATTGTCGGGTCGGCAGCGAGCAGGAACGGCAGGCCGTCGACCGCCCGCTGTACGAGCGTGGCCATCACCTTGTTGTCGAACTGTCGGAACTCGCCGCTGGCCTGGCCCGCAGCAAGGATGCCCTCTATCGGGGACACGACGGCCGCCTCGGTTGTGGCGTCATAGGCGAAGCCGCCGTTCATGAAGATGTCGACCAGCGCCTTCATGTCGGTCTGATGCGCCCCGATGAACTCCACGTTGCCCTCGATATAGGCCCGCAGCGCCTCGGTCGGACCGGAGCAGCCCGACATCCGCTTGGCCATGAACGCGCCCATGGCGCCCACGATCGCGCCGACCACCTCGCTGATCAGGTCGTCACGGCCCTCGAAGTGGTAGGAGATCAGCCCGGTGCTCGATAGGCCGGCCCGCTTGGCGATCCGGGCGAAGCTGGCGTTGTGGTAGCCGACCTCGGCGATCGTCGCGATCGCCGCTTGCACGATCTGGGCGCGGCGCGCCGTCTCAGTAAACGTCCGGGACCGCTCGACCGCACTGGCATCCGCATACATGACCGCATTCTAGCACAAACAAGCAAGAATCGCAGTACACATCGAGACCGCTGCGACTGCCGAGGGGCTGGTCAGCGGTAATCTCGGCTTTCGGGTGTCGCCGCATCTCTTGCGCAAGAGCGTCGCCACGGACATCGCGTGGGAGTCGGGGATCGAGCACGGGGTACGTCGGCGCTTCATGGGACATCGCGCTGTCGACGATGTCTTCGGGCGTGTCTCTACGCTCGACCATCCCGAGTTCACGCCCCTCGCAGAGGTGGCGCGCGTGCTCAACGAGATGATCCGAGGTTCAATCGGCTCTCTACTCGTTCCGACGACTCGGCGTATCCGATGGGGTCACTCGCATCGGAACTTCCATCGTGCGGCCCACGCGGAGGCGACGCTTCTGGCCGCGGGTTGGTCGACCGACCCGGACCACTCTGAGGATCCATTGTGCGATGCACAGCGGGTCTCGTCAGAGCTACGGATCGCGGAATCGACCGCTAGGCGATGGATGCGGGACGGCACCTTGAGGTGTGTAATCGTCCAGGACAGGGACGGCGTGCGGCGGCGTTGGGCGCGGCCTGGGCATTGCGTGATCGACTGAAACCTCATCTCGGGGGCGATCCGGCCGGGAGCTGGCCATGTCGATCGAGGCCACCCTCGAACTGCTCGCCGATCCTGACGCCCAGGACCGTCTGCGGGCGGCAGATGCGGACATCGCCGCGGGGAGGTGCTCGATGAGCGAGCAGTCCGAGATCTCGCTTTCCGCCACCATCACCAGCAGTCACGGTGAACCACCGGGTCGTCGTGGCCCGGATCGCAGCGCGGCGCCTGCAGAGGCCCTGCCCGAAGCGGTAGCTGCGGCGTGCATCGAGTTCGGCTTCGGCCCGCTTGCGCAGGACCCCCGCCGAGTGGGAGCACGGCTGCGAAAGCCCTTCGAAGGGCAGTGGCGGGCTCGGCGCGGCGAGTACCGGGTCGGCTACCGCATCGACAACGAGACCGGGACCGTCTACGTCCTCGACATCGACCACCGTCGCGACGCCTACCGCAGCTGAGAGCGGCAACTGTGCGCCCCCGCCGACATCGAGAAGAAAAGTACCCCAAGGCGTGATCTCGTGTGCTTCCGGGATCGCTCGCATGCGGCTGTACGTACGCCCCACCCCTGCGCCTTCGCACTCGCGGAGGACCGGGCGGCTCGCGAACCGACGGAACCCCCGCCACCAAGCACAGCCGAAGGTCCTCAGCAGAGGGGAGGCGCGTAGGCACGCTCGGGGCTGGGCGAAGTACTCGCGGCGGAGGCGCTCGAGGTCCTCGTTGCTCAAGTCGTCACGTCAGCGGACGCTTGGTGAGGAGGCGACTGCACGTTCTCCCGGCTCCAGCGTCCGGGATCGCCGACGAGCATGGCGTACTGGGCGGCGGCCACCGTGGGGCCACCCGCTCGCACGGAGGGTACCTCCCCCGTCGCCGCTCGGCAGTCCCCGGCCGCGGCGATGAAGGTGTTCTTGTAGCTGGTGCCCTACCGGGCCGAACCCGGCAACCAACTTGGGTTGCGCCCGGTCCATGCGATGAACTCCTGCAAGGGCGACCCGTCGGGCCGGGCGGACACAGGAGCCGCGAAGACTTGGTCGCTTCGAACCGCGGCCTCGGGAAGAGGTTCGATGACAGCGTGGGCGAAGTCGATGACCGCTGCTGGCACCTCTACCTC
>JAKBBS010000111.1 GCA_021808425.1 Actinomycetes bacterium | reverse complement strand
ACAAGCGAAGGCCAGTTCTGGTGATCACGCGCAGCGAGGCCGTCCCCGTGCTCACCGGCATCGTCGTCGCGCCCGTCACCCGAACCGTACGCAATATCCCGACCGAAATTCTGCTCGGCGAGGACGAGGGCCTCAACGTCGAATGCGCCGCCTCGTTCGACAACCTTCAGCGCATCCGCCGGTCCGCTCTGGTCCAGAGGATTGGTTTCCTCGGCCCTCGACGAGACGAAATCTGCACCTCTCTTCGCTCCCTGGCGGACTGCTGACTGCTCCCCGAAACACCCCACCGAGCCGGCGGGGGCCTAACTACAAGGGTGTAACCACCTACCCAGCCGTCGGTCCCGCCTCATAGCAAGCTCGCATCAGCCTCGTATCGCCGAACCGCCCGATCAATCGGCGACCGACTAGATCTATGACGTCGATCTCGGCCATCCGATCGGCCATGAGCCGGCGTTCATCCGGCCTGCCGTTGTGGTCTCGGCAGACATTCTGAACAACAGCGCAGGAGACCTCGCCGTGATAGTTCCGATCGGGTCGCGATCGTACGGCCTTCGAAGCCATGTGGAGCTCCAGCCCGGGGGCAGCGGGCTCGATCGTCCCTCTTACGCGCGCTGCGACCAGATTCGGGTCGTCGCCACCGAACGGATCGTGGGGCGGCGAGGGGCGGCAGCGGTCGAGGAACTCCATGCCATCGGCCAGGCCCCTGCGCTTCATCCTTGACCTATAGCCATTCTGAGACGATCAGCGCACGTGCCCGATCCCGCCAGCGGCGATCCTCCTCAACGGCTTCCTACCTGCTGGCGTGCCGGAGGGGGGAGGCTGAAGACCGGCCACGGACAACATGAAGGTGGCTGGCTCCGGGACCAGATGGTTCTTCACGATCGACCGGTTCCGGGTCCTCGTCGATGCCCCGGTTCCGCTGGCCTGGACCCACCTCTCCACCAGCTCGGCGACCTTGGTCGCCGTCGCTCTCGGGGCGACTGCGTGGCGAGAACCGGTTCAAGCACACGCTCACGCCGATGCCGGCAAGGGATGAGGCTTGCAGCGTCACCGACGCTAGCGGGGTCTGTAGACGTCGGCTCGGTGATCGATTCTCAGAACCGTCACCGTCCGGTCTTGATCGTCGATCTCGCAAACCACACGGTAGGGTCCCCGCCTCGCCGCCCACAGCCCGGTGAGCTCGTAACGCAGGGGGTGGCCGACCCGGCGAGGAGACTCGATAAGGGGTCCCACCATGAACTCGACCACCGCGGCGGCCACCGCTTCGGGTAGTCGAGTCAGTACCCGCTCGGCGGTTGCTGCCACGATCAGCCCGTAGCCGGCAGGCGTCACCGACGCAGATACTTCGTGCGCACTTCCTCAGCCGAGGCGGTCCGCCCAGCGGCCACATCGTCGCGCGCTGCCCGGATCTCCGAGAGCGCCTGAGGATCAGACAACAACTCAAGGGTGTCCTCGAGAGCTTCGAGGTCCCCCGGGCTGAGGATCACCGCCGCCGGCCGGCCGTTGCGAGTAAGGACCACCCGCTCGTGCTCACGTTCAACCCGGTCCACGATCTCCGACAGGTGAGCCTTGATCTCGGCCAACGGCAACGTCTGAGACATGACCAGTATTATAGTCATCTTCTACGGACGATGAGGGACGTCGAGTTGCTGAGAGCCCGGCCGTCTCGCTCCAGCCCACTCTGGAAAGTTCCGGGCGGTCGCCAGGACGGCCGCTGAGACCCATCCACCGAGGCGGCCCCGGAGGGAACACCCAGCCGATAGAGAGCGGCCCGTGGTTGGGAACAGCAACACGGAGGCTGCACCCGGCGGTGCCCCAGTACACCGTGAATCCGGAGATCTCAGACAGGCCGCTGAAGAGGTCCTGCAACGCGTGTCGATAGTCGTCGTCTGTGATCCTCGCAAGGAACTCGGCGAGCCCGGATAGAGCGGTCTTGGCTGAGCCGCCGCCGGAGACCGGCTGTGCGCCCGCCACGAACCGGACTTCGAAGGCCGAGTGCTCGGCCCCCGAGAAGCGAATTAGCTCCACCGCCGAGAATCGTGCTCCTCGGACCGTCGCGTTCAGGTAGCGCAGTGTCCGAAGGACAGGATTCAGTGAACCTCTGTGCCACCACGACGTAGTGGAAGGATCCGTCGCGGAGCTGCGTCTGAAGCCGCTGCCGCCAGTCGACGGCGTCCTGCACGTCCGTCGTACCCGGTCCAGCCATGAGGTCGTCGAGGGAAACATCCGGCGGCAGCCCGTTCGAACTCCCCTGCTTGGCAACGTACGGTCGGAACACCCTGACTTCAAAGTCGTCAAGCGACATGCCCCACAGATCGGAGCCGTAGTCGAGGAGCTGAGCGAGGCACGCTCGGAAGTCGGGATTCTGAGGACCGGTCTTGAACTCCACCAACGCGAGGTCTCTGGCGCTGCCCAGCAACACGAGGTCGACGTTGCCGGAATCGAGAGCAGACTCCCGCCCTATGACCATGGCCTTACCGGGAACACCGAGCTCATCGAGAGGCAGCAGCTCCGGGTAGCTCTTGAGCTTTTCCTGCAGCTGGTACTCGTTGTCTGCCGCCACCTGTTCGAGGACCGAGCCGACCTGGCCGTCCCCACCTTCGATTACCAGCTTCCGCCCCATACCGGACCTCCGCTATTCAGAGACGGACGATCATGCCGGAATCCAGCGCTGCCGGCAGACAGCGGTTGAGGAACTCAAGTGGTTGTGCTTCAGGGATGGCACACCCCGCATCGCTGCGGTTCAGCGCCAACCTGCCGTCGGCACCACGACTCGATGGTCGACGCTGCGTCGGAGCACACCTTCATGTAGGCGACGGTCCAGCTCCGGCCGTCACCAACAGCCGAGGCAAACGACCCGCAGGAAGCCTTGTGGAGCACCAGATAATCAGGCGTCGGACGACGGGCGCAGTTGAGCACGAAACCTCGGAGATGGGCGCCCCGCCAGTGGAGGTAGGCCGCGTCGTCGTCCTGGAAGACGATGGCTGATGGGGCGTTGTTATCCATGGTCGGGTCGGCGCAGCCTCAGGAGATGATCCCGTGGCGGGCGTTCCAGCGGCGGGCGCCCTGGTAGGCGTCCACCAGGCCCCAGATGAACGCGCCGATCAGGGTGAAGAAGCCGATGAAGAAGAACATCAGCGGGAAGCTGATCAGCCAGATGACCAGGATGGCGATGCCGGTGCCGACGTCGCCGTTGATCATGGAGCCGACGCCGGGGAGGAAGAACGACACCAGCATGGAGATGGCCGGGCTCTTCGCCGCGACTGCGACGGGCGGCATGGAGGGATACCCGTAGCCGGCGTACTGCGCAGGACCGCCGGGTATGGGCGCTCCGGGCACTCGCGGCTGGGTGTAGCCGGTCCACGTCTGTCCGTCCCAGTACCTGAGCTGGTGGGGGTCACCAGGGTCCACGAACCAGCCGGCTGGATGCATCGCTCCTCCCCACAGCCCGGGCCGGGCCTTACGTTCCCCATCGCCCTACCCGAAGGGTAGCCCGGCGGACCGGCGGGGGCCTCGGTGCCGGCGTCCCACGAGCTGCGGCTCAGGCGCTACCTACCTGGCGGATCTTGGCCTTCCGGTCGTCGGGACCGGTCAAGTAGGGATCGAGGCGGACGAGATCGCTTCGGTGTGGATTGGCCGGTCCGGGCGGGTCCCGGTGGAGGCTCTCCACGCCTTCATTGCGTCTCGTCCGAGCAGCGGGAGGCGGCCCAAGGGCGACGAGCCACGGGCTGGCTGAAGAGGTTTTCCGGGTCACAGGAATGGACCCGCTCCTATGTCCGAACCAAGTTCCGGCCGGCGAAGGGGGGTACTGTCGCAGGCCGATGTTCGTGTCTGATCTGCGCCATTTCTTAGACCTTCCCGACGACGTGCCCGGACCGGCCCGCCGGATGGCCGACCATCTGGGGTCGGTGGTTCGCGCCGCGACAGCGGCGGAAGCGGGGTCGCCGTGGGAGAGCGCCTTGCGCTGCCAGCGCCGCCCGGGACGGCGGGCCTGTCCTGGTCACATTGCGGTGTTCAGAGCCGATCTGCCTGCGGCGATCGAGTGGCGCTGCAGCGCGTGCGGCGACGAAGGGCTGATCAGCGGCTGGGAGGACTCCTGCTTCGATCTGCGCGACCCGAGACCCTTGCCCGACGATGAAGTCCAGGTCGACATCGTCGTGAGCGACGAGGTGGCTATGGGACTTCGGGACTTGAGGTACCTCGATTCCGACTGTGAGCGCCTGGTGTTCCGAGCCCGAGGCATCCCGACGGGTGCCATGATCACAGGAAGCAGGGATGACATCGATGGGCTGATCGACGCGGTGGCCGCCGAAGCCAACCATGAGACGAACCGAACCCGCCGGAAGCGTTTCGACGCCGCCTTCGAGGCCCTCAGCGAAACCCCCCAGGTCGCCGGCTCGGGCTCTGCTGATCCCGCACCGCCTCCGAGACTGACCCTGGTCAAGAGTCGACCGAAGAAGATCGGGGGGAGGTGGCGCATCACTGAGATGGATCTCTGGGACCTGGACGCCCTCGATCTGATCGGCCCCGCGTACATCGAGTTCGACAAGCAAGCCTCGGGCGAATTCGGGTTCATCGCGGTGACCGGCTGGCTGGATTGCCGTCACACCTCGGAAGACGGGCGTCCGAGCGTGGAGTTCAGCTGGGAAGGAAACGACGACAACGATCGGGCCAGTGGACGCGGTTGGGCTCGCCTCCAAGACGACGGCTCGCTCCGGGGACACATCTACTTCCACATGGGCGACGACTCCGGGTTCGCAGCGACACCGTGGGAGGATACATCGGACAGGTGAGTTGGCATCGCAGTCCTATCGTGCGCGAGGCCGCCCGGCCACTTGGCGTCGTGCCTCGCGAGGCGAAGCCAGGACCGTCTCGATGTCGCCCTCGTCATCGACGTCCACCGACGTCGCTTCGAGCACCTTGTACTGCTCAGCTCGGCGCTGTTCTCTGTAGGCAAGAGCATCTCGGAACATGACGCGTCGGTGGGAGCCCACTCGCTCGAACGGGATCCGCTCCGTCTCCAGGAGCCGAATCAGTGTCGGCCGGCTTACGCCCAGAAGCTCCGCCGCCTGCTGGGTTGTGAGCTTCTGCACCTGAGGAACGACCGTGACAGCGAGACCCTGGCTCATAGCCTCGATCACCTGTCGTAGTACGCCGTGGATGCTTGCTGCGATCTCGACCTGCTCCCCTGGATCGGATCCTACGAACAGAAAGCGAGGAGCGACCTCGCCGCTGCCGGCGCCTTCGTGAGCTACCAAGAAGTCACGGACCTCGGCCAAGCCGCCCCGCTCCTGCTCAGGAAGGTAGGTCTCCTGTCGTAGCTCCACCTTGTTCACCACCACCTTCCCTGGTCTTCGTGGTCGCCAACGGCGCCCCGCTGCGCTACACCAATTGGCGCCAGCGGGTCTGGCTCCCGGCAACCGAAGCCGCCGGTCTCGCCGGTCTGCGCTTCCACGACTTGGGCGTGCGCCACGAGGCGCCATGTATCCGGGTGGGGTGAAAGGACCCACCTTCGGTCCGTCGCAGCGGGCCGACTGAAGCTGAGGGCAGCCTGATCCTGGAGGTCCGGGGGAGGGCGGTGAGCAGCCCTGACAACGACGGGACAGATCGGCACCGCCAGACGGCCTGGGTCCGGCTAGCGAGGCAGACAGGTGTAACGAGAGTAAACCAGTGGATGAATCCCCTTAAGCGTGGAACCGGCTCCAACCTGGTGGATGCGGGCCGGGTGGCAGCGCGCGCCGAGGCTACTGAGGGCGAAGCGACTCCGATCCCGGGAAACGTAGGCCGGGTAGGAGGCCACACCGAAAGCCTGCGGCGTAGGTGTGGCGATGCTGCAGGGGAAGAGCTGGGCGCCGATCCTGCCGACCGGTGCATGGTGAACGTGGGAACCTTCTTCGGGTTGCCCTACCCGCTGTCCAGCCAGGACGGCGGCGGGCAGGTCGACCGTCGACTGACGACCCGGGGAGGGGACGGAGCCTCCGTAGTAGTCCGAGGCCGGGAAAGCCGGCCGCATGGCGAACGGAGGCAGCGGGCTCGCAATAGCGGGACTGGAATGTCAGGAGATCGCCGGTGAATATCGGCGAGCCGTGGCTCGACAGCGACGCCGCGTGGCTTCGGGTACTGAAGATCCAGACCAAGTTGCATCAGTGGGCGACCGACGATCCCAAGCGTCGGTTCGACGACCTTTACAACCTCGTCTACGACCCCGCCATCTTGGTTATGGCCAGGGAGCGGGTTCGGGGCAATCGGGGGGCGAGGTCGGCCGGGGTCGAGGGAGTGGCACCCCGCTCGATCGTCTTCGGGGCAGCGGAACCGTTGGGCGGGCTGAGAGATGATCTCGAGGCCCGGACCTTCACGCCGCTGCCGGTGCGGGAACGGATGATCCCCAAGACCGGCGGGAAGCTCCGCCGCCTTGGCGTCCCCACGGTCCCGGCATAGGGCCCGTCCGTCCAAGTCGAGCCCGGTTTCGGACTCGGTCGTCGTAACCCATCCGTTCCATCCCCTGGCCGGCCAGACGTTGCCGGTGATCTTCGAGAAGGCCCGCTCAGGGGCGGAGCGGGTGGTGGTCTGTGAGGGTGGTCCGGCCGGGCGGGTGACGCTGCCGGTGGGATGGACCGACCGGGCACCGGCGGCGTTGTCGCACCGGCTGGCGATTGAGGGCCTGGCCGAGTTGGCGGGGTTGGTGACGGCGCTGGGCCTGGAAGGACCAATGGCGCTGGCCGATTCCGAGGGATCGGTCGCTTTCCCTCAGTTCATGGCTCAGAGGGTTCGGTAGTAGACACCACCTACCAGGACCCCCTTCGGATCACGGCGGCCGCTTGCCCCGATGGAGCCGTCGGGGAGCAAATACTGGTGGAACTCGGCAACGCGGGTTCCGCTTGCATCAAGTACGTCTACCAGCTGACTCATAGTTCCGGGTGGCTGGTTGTGGTCCACCCGCGGAGGTCGGCTGATCCGGACGACGGAACGCAGCTTTCGTGCTTCTAAGTACGCCTCGATCTTGAGCTCGTCGAACTGTTGCCGAATGAAGGCGGCATCCGCCGTCCGGGCCCGGTTCACGATGGGTCGGGGTGGGTTTTCCGCACTTTCAGGCATTTCGACCCTGCTCAGACGGGTAGCCCGGTGCTCCGATAAGGTTGTCGAGCAGTATCCTGTCGGAGGCGAGCACTATGGGAATCGAGTCCATCATCGACGCGTGGGCCGCTGTCCGGGATGCGGGCGCTCCGATCGACGCGTTCCTGAAGTGGTTCAGCGAAGCCAGCTTCGCCCTCGAGGAATCAGGAGACGAGGCGGCGGAATTGTCTCTCGAGATCCGCCTCGTCCTCGCGGAGATGAACCGAGACGATCTCTCCCAGGCGGATGCGATAGGAGAGATCGATAAGCTGATCCCAGCCACATCATCCCGACCCCTGCACCGCTCGGTGGTGCCGCTAGGCGCCCTGCCTCGTGACGAATGGACGTCGGAGACCTTCACCCGTCGGGAAGACGTCATACCGGCTGGTAGGTAATCCGGATCGGTATACGGGTAAGCAGGGTTTCCCCGAGGAGGACGTCGAACCAGTAGAGGCCCTCTAGTTCGAACACGTAGCCCTGCAGGTTGAGCAACACGCTTACCCCACGGTCCTCGCCTTCGAACAAGACAGCACCCTCAAAGAGCTTCGCTCTCTGGGCTGACGGCTTATCGATCTCTATAACGAGCGAGTGGCGGCCGCGTGCCATCCCGGGCTTGAGACCGATGGCCAACCACACGGGATGCGTGACCGGCGGCATCTCGTTGCCGAACAAAACAGCTGGTCTAACGGCAGTGATTCGGTCGATCAGACGTATGAGGCTGATGCCGCCGTCCTTCTCCTCCAGCACCCGCTCGCAGAAGGCGGCGAACTGGATATTGCGGTCGCTGGGAGCCGTTGTTCCGTTGCGAGTGAGCCAGTGTTCCGCTGAGGGGTGAGCCGGCTCTCCGGTGGTGCCCAGGGTTCCGATCGTGGGCTACACCAGCCGACCCGGGGCTGGATGGGAGAACCTTTCCTGGGCGGCCTGGCGGCTGACTCCGAGCGCGGTGCCGATCATCGCCCATGGGATGCCCGCCTCCCGGGCGTGGCGCACTGCGTCGTGAAGGGCTGTCTCGGCCCGCTTGTTGTCGGCCGCCGCGATCGCGACGGCGTCCATCAACGCGACCCCGTGTTCGCTCAACACACTCCTCGGTCTCACCATTCTGTCAAGATTAGCTTGACGGAATAGTCGGGGAGTCTTCCGTCGCAGGATCCGCTTGGTTGGCCAGTGCGAACCATCCCGCTGAGGCGCCTGCTGTTGGTGGAACCGTTCGTCGGTTCCGTGTCATTGGGGCACGGGCGTGACGAAAGGAGTCGCCCTCCGATGGTCGACTACAAACAGATCCTCCGGTTGCATGCCGAGGGGGTGAGCCAGCGGGGCATCGCGGACGTGTTGTCCTGCTCGCGCAACACGGTGGCGTCGGTGTTGACAGCAGCGGCCGCTGCCGGCATCGGTTTCGAGGGGGTTGCGGACCTCGGGTCTGACGAGGTCCGCAACCTGGTGATCCCCGATCCGCCCAAGACGGTCACCGATCGAGTCACACCGGATTTCGAGCATGTCCACCGGGAGATGGCACGCCCGTCGGTGACGTTACTGCTGTTGTGGAACGAGTACGTCGCAAGATGCCGGGCCGACGGTGGGGTGCCTTACCGGTATTCGTTCTTCGCCGAACAGTATCGCCGGTGGGTGAGCGCGACTGGGGCGTCGATGCGGGTGGAGCGCAGCCCGGGCGAGTCGATCGAGGTCGACTGGGCCGGCGACGCGATGAGCTTCGCTGATCCCTTGACCGGCGCCGGGGTGGAGGCGTGGCTGTTCGTGGCCGCCTGCTCGTTCTCCGCTTACACATATGTGGAGGCGTTCGCGGATATGACTCTGCGGTCGTGGATCGACGGGCATGTCCGGGCGTTCGAAGCCTTCGGGGGGACGTGCCGGCTCCTGGTCCCGGATAACCTGCGCACCGGGGTGTCGCGGGCGGACCGCTACGAACCGGTGCTGAACCCTGCCTATATGCGCCTCGCCGAGCATTATGGCACCGCGGTCGTGCCGGCTAGGGTCCGCCGCCCGCGGGACAAACCGGTCGCGGAAGGAAGCGTCCGTTTCGTCGCCAACCACATCGGGGCGGTCCTGCGTGACCGGCGTTTCGTCGGCCTCGCCGAGCTGAACGAGGCCATCTTCGACCTGGTCGACGAGATCAACGCCAGGCCGTTCCAGAAGCGGGAGGACTCCCGCCGGATCGTCTTCGAGCGAGACGAGAAGCCACTGCTCACCCCCCTGCCGGCGGTCCGTTTCGAGCTGGCCGATCTCCGAAAAGGCAAGGTCGCCCCGAACTACCACCTTCAGATCGACAGGAACTTCTATTCGGTGCCCTCGAGGCTGCTCGGCCAGAGCCTGGACGTGCGGGTCACCTCGCAGCTGATCGAGGTCTTCGACGGCGGCGAACGCGTTGCCTGCCACACCCGCCTGGTCGGTGTCCGCGGCCGGTATTCGACCGTCGCCGCCCATATGCCCGAGGGTCACCGTCACCGTCTCAGCGATTGGACACCGCAACGTTTCGAGGCTTGGGCGGCGACGATCGGCCCGAACACGCTGGCGGCGATCCGGGCGATCCTCGCCTCCCGCAAGATCGTCGAGCAGTCCTACCGGTCCTGCCTTGGCGTGATGTCGCTGGCGAAGAAGCCCGGTGGGATGGGCCGGCTGGAGGACGCCTGCGGGCGTGCGCTCGACGCGACACCGTCGCCGTCTTACACGCTGATCAAGAAACTGTGGTCCGCGTGGCAGCCCGGCGATCCTCCACCGCCTGCGTCGCTCGGCGACGCCGGGTTCGTCCGCGGTTCGAGCTACTACAGCGACAACGGGGGGCAGGCGTGATCGATATCGAGACGCTCGCCAGGCTGAAAGCCATGCGTCTATCAGGGATGGCCGAGTACTTCGAGAACCTCGCGGCACAGACCGCAACGAACGGGGCCCCGTCCGGCCCGGAGATGGTCAAGATGGCTGTCGACTGGGAATACGAGCGTCGACGCAACAGCAAGCTCGGCCGGCTACGCAAACACGCCGGTCTCGCCCAGCCCGCCGCCGATCTCGGTGACCTCAAGGCCATGCCCGGCCGCAACATCGACACCGAGCTGTTCGCTCGTCTTGCCGTGGGCACCTACCTCCAAAAGCACCAGGACATCATCGTTCAAGGCCCGACCGGTGCCGGGAAGACGTATGTGGCCTGCGCCCTGGGGAACAAGGCGTGCCAACAATACCGGACGGTGCTCTACCTTCCCGCCGGGGAGCTGTTCGACCGGATCACGATCGCGGAGCGCACCGGGGAGAAGAAACGTTGCCTCGACACGCTGGTCAGGGTCGAGCTGCTGATCATCGACGACTGGTTCCTCACCGCGCCCTCCAGGCCGCAAGTCCAGCAGCTGCACACCCTCGTCGACCGGCGCCACAAGACCGCGTCCACGATCTACTGCACCCAGCTGCCACCAGGCCAATGGCACGACCGGATCGAGGAGAAAATCCTGGCTGACGCCATCGTCGACAGGATCACCACGAACGCTCACGCCACCGTCCTGACCTGCGACGACTCCATGCGCAAACACTTCAGCCAACTCGAATAACCACGACGCCAGCACCGGGGCGGGCCACCACGGCGGCCCGCCCCACGGCGCCACGGCTCACCCCCCACCGGAACGATGGCTCACCCCCAAGCGGAACAGTGGCCCTCAGCCAGCGCAATATCCAGTTCAGATCCGACGATCTTCCCGGTCGCAGCGTTGCGCACGAACGTGCATAGAGCAGCCGCCCTGCTCAATCACGGCCCACAAGGCCTGCTGGCTCCGAGAAACTGGCCTCGAT
>JAKBBS010000110.1 GCA_021808425.1 Actinomycetes bacterium | reverse complement strand
GACGCCGATCCGATCCCGGCGATCCTGGGCGGGATGCTGCCTGTCGGGCTCTGCCAGCGCCTGCGCGCCGTGGCTGTCGGAATGAGCGGCAGCGAGCTGATCGTCGCCATGGAGAACCCCATGGACCAAAAGGCGGTCGCCGACATAACCGCCGACACGGGTTGGCAGGTCAAAGCGGTCCTTGCCGCCGCGTCGGACATCTCGTTGGCGATCGAGGTCCTCTACGGCGTGGAGGACCGTCCTGCAGCAGACACGTCGGAAGCGTCAGCTGGAGGAGTATCCAGGCCCGGGACCGAACTGCACATCAACGACCTCCTCGCAGAGATGGTTGACCTCGGCGCATCGGACCTTCACCTCAGTTCCGGCCTTCCGCCGTGCATCCGCGTCGACGGTGCTATAAGACCGCTCTCGGACCACGAAGTGCTCACCCCGTCCGAGCTTCGCCGGCTCATCTACTCCATCCTCACGCAGCGCCAGAGGGAACGCTTCGAGGAGCAACTCGAGCTAGACACTTCGCACGTCGTGACGGGGGTGGGTCGGTTCCGGCTCAACGTGTTCGTACAGCGCGACTCGGTCGGAGCCGTGCTGCGGGCTATCCCTTTTAGGATCGTCCCGCTCGACAAACTCGGGATACCCGCCGTGGTCAACGGGTTCGCGAACCTGCAGAGAGGCCTCGTGCTCGTCACAGGACCTACAGGTTCGGGAAAGTCGACGACGCTCGCTTCGCTGGTCGACGTCGTTAACACGACCCGGGCATGTCACATCATGACCGTCGAGGACCCGATCGAGTTCGTACACAGCCACAAGCGGGCGGTCGTAAACCAGCGCGAAGTCGGGGAGGACACCAAGTCCTTCTCCTCGGCGCTGAAACACGTCCTTCGCCAAGACCCCGACGTGATCCTCGTGGGTGAAATGCGCGACCTCGAGACGATCTCGACGGCGCTCACCGCGGCAGAGACCGGCCACTTGGTCTTCGGGACTCTACACACCCAGGACGCGCCTCAGTCGATCGACCGTGTAATCGACGTCTTCCCGGCCCACCAACAGCAGCAGATCCGGGTGCAGCTGGCCTCCGCACTCCAGGCGGTCGTCACCCAACAGCTGCTGCCCCGGGCGGCGAGCAGGGGTCGTACCGTCGCATGCGAAGTGATGATCGCCACGCCTGCGATCAGAAACCTGATCCGTGAAGGAAAGACCCACCAGGTGTACAGCTCGATGCAGGCGGGAGGCCAGTTCGGTATGCAGACCATGGACCAGTCGCTCGCCTCGTTGGTGAAAGCTTCGGCGATCAGCCTCGAAGTCGCGCTGGAACGCTGCCACAACGAGGACGACATGCGCCGCCTCGTCGGAGGGTCGCGCTGATGCCCACCACGTACGCGTACAAAGTTCGTGACAGCGCCGGGAAGGTGCTGTCCGGTTCGCTCGATGCGGAGAACACGGCGCTCGTCGCGAACCGGCTTCGCCAGATGGGCTACGTGCCGATCAGCATCGACAAGCAGGCGGGTCCCGGCCTCAAACGCGAGATAGCGATCCCCGGTTTCTCCAACCGGGTCAAGCTCAAGGAGATAGCGGTCTTCAGCCGCCAGTTCTCGACGATGGTCAGCTCCGGGCTCACGCTTTTGCGCAGCCTTTCGATTCTGGCGGTGCAGACGGAGAACAAGCAGCTAGCCGGCGTCATCGACCAGGTGCGGGCGGACATCGAGTCCGGCTCGTCGCTTTCGCAAGCGCTCGGCCGGCACCCCAAGCAGTTCAACAACCTGTACCGTTCGATGGTCCGCGCCGGTGAAGTAGGCGGAAGCCTGGATCTCACCCTGTCGGATCTCGCGGACACGATCGAGAAGCAGGTGGCGCTTCGAGGCAAGATCCGAAGCGCCATGACCTACCCCATCTCGGTGCTCACCCTCGTCCTCGGGATCCTCTCGGCGATGATCCTCTTCGTGGTGCCGATCTTCAAGAACATGTACTCGCAGCTCGGCGGGAAGCTGCCGGCGCCTACCCTTCTGCTCGTCGCCATATCAAATGTCGCAGTGCACGGCGCCCCGTTCGTGCTCCTTGGAGTTATAGCGCTAGTCTTTCTCTACCGTCGCTGGGTCAAGACACCTGCCGGCAAGGCCACACGGGATTCGATCCTGCTGCGTATACCGATCTTCGGCGGCCTGTTGAAGAAGACGGCTCTGGCACGATTCGCCGGCACCCTGTCCACCCTCCTCGGAGCGGGCGTGCCCGTCCTAGAGTCCCTCGAGATCACCTCCGACACGGTCGGCAACACGATCGTCGCCCGGGGCGTCAAGGCCATCGCGGAAGGGGCGAAGCGCGGTGAGCCCCTCACCCGTCCTCTCGCAGAGCATCCGGTGTTCCCGCCGATGGTCACCCAGATGATGGCCGTCGGCGAGGAGACCGGGTCGCTCGAAACGCTCCTCCGTAAAGTCGCGGACTTCCTGGAACAAGAAGTGGAGCGAACCGTCGACGCTCTCACGTCGATACTCGAACCGCTGCTCATCGTCGTCCTCGGCTCCGCCGTCGGTTCGATGGTCATAGCGCTTTACCTTCCGATGTTCGACATCATCAAGCTGGTCGGCAACAACAACTGACAGAGCTGCTTCCTGCTTTGATGGCGGGCGACGACGTCAAAAGTGGTCAGGATCCGGTCCTTTGTGAGCGGCGATCCTGACCACTTTGCGCGCTCAGAGGAAGCCGATATCGTCGTCGTCGGTGGTTTGAGGTTTCCCGCATTTGGGTACGGTCTACGGCCGCCGTTTCCGGACACACTTGACAGCGCTTTCCGAAATGGCGGAACAGCAGCCAATAGGGGCTCATGTTGGCACAAGCAGCGCCGAAAACAATTCTGCGGGCCGGCAGAGGCGCATCATGCGTCTTGCTCCCGTAGCACTGCAGGTCCCAACCTAACCGAAAGGCAAACAACAAAGATGCTAGAAGCCATCAAGGGGCGCCGGGAGCGCGACGACGAGGGTTTCACCCTCATCGAGCTCATGGTCGTCCTGCTCATCATCGCCATCTTGATGGCGATCGCGATCCCCACCTTCCTCGGGGCTCGAAATACAGCCAACGCCAGGTCGTCACAGTCGAACCTGACGAACGCCCTCACCGCGGAGCAGACGTACTGGACGAACAACCAGTCCTTTACGGCGTCGCCGACGGCACTCGCCGGTATCGAGGCGTCGTTGACGTGGAGCACGACAGCAGCCTCCGCCGAAGGCGGCAACACAGTGACCGTCACTGTCGGAACCACGAGTGGGCAGATAGCGGAGCTCCAAGCTTACGCCAAGGACGGTAACTGCTACGCAATCGTCCAGGACAACAACCCGACTGATTCCTTCACGGGTTACTCCGAGACTGCCGGAGCTTGCACTGTTCCCACCGGCTTGACATCGGGTACTGCCACGAAGCCGGCAGCAGGTTCGGCAGCTCAGAACTTTGGTGCACACCCAGGAGTCCTCTACACCACCTTCTAACCTAAAGACGCACTATCTGCAAGTTGAACTAACTCCTGTCGTGGGACGCCAGAGTTGGTGAAGACGAACAGAGATTCAAAACTAGAAGTGAGCCCCGCCTTTGGCGGGGCTCACTTCGTCGTATTCCGCGCCTAAGGCTTCAAGTAAAGCCCGCAACTCTTCAACCGATAAAATATTCGATGAGAACGCCACGACGTAGCGGAGGCCGACCGTGGAGTCGGTGACGATAGGACTCGACATCGGCTCGTCCGCTATCCGGGCGGCCGAGGTCGTCGTTTCGGGAGACGGACGCCGATCGCTGCGCCGTTACGGCCAGGTCGGGCTTCCCCGAGGCTACGTCGTCGACGGCGAGATCAACAACCCGGTCGGAGTCGCCGAGGTCCTGCGCAGGCTGTGGGCCGAGACGGGATTCAAGAGTTCCAATGTCGTTCTCGGAGTCTCGGGTCCGAGGGTCTTCGTCCGTCAAGCCGAAGTTGCTGCCATGAATGTCGACGAGACGCGCTCCAGCCTACGATTCGACGGCCAGGAGCTGATCCCGATCCCGATGGACGACGCCAGCTTCGACTTCGGCTTCCTCGGAGATCCAGTCACGGATTCCGCCGGGAAGTCGACGCAAAGAGTGCTGCTTGTCGCAGCGCATCGCGAAGTCCTGCACAACTACCTCGAAGTGCTCACCGCCGCAGGGCTGCAGGCGACTGTGATGGACGCCTCGCAGCTTGCGCTCATGAGGGCAGTACCGCAGCCGCCGTCCGGCCTCGCTACTACAGCCAAGGTCGAGGTTGTGGTCGCCATCGGCGCTGAGCTCACCACAGTCGGGGTTCGCCAAGGCGGCGTCCCGCGGTTTATCCGCTCACTCGCCGTCGGCGGTTCCCGCCTGACCGAGACGATATCCCAGCGCATGCACGTCGAACTGGCCGTCGCTGAGAGACTGAAGCGGGGCGGCACAGGTCCCGAGGTGTCGACGCTCTCCGCTCAGGCCCGCAAAGTCATGTCGACGGACATGCGCGACCTCGCGGAGGAGATTCGTGCGACCATCGACTTCTTCGTCTCCCAGGCGAACAACTCCGATGTCGACAAGCTGCTCATCACCGGAGGAGGGGCGCTCACAAGCGGACTTGCAGCGTCGATAGGCGGGAACCTTCCGGTGGAAGTCAGCCTGTTTGACCCGCTGGCCACGTTGGACTGTTCGTCGCTCGCTTACGACGCCGAGCAGCTCCGGGCGATCTCGGCTGGGGCGGCCACTGCAATCGGACTGGCGCTGTGGCCCACCGACGCCCCGCTCATCCGACTCTCCATCCTCCCCGAGGAAGTCCTGGCGGCACGCAAAGCCAAGCGCCTCGCCTTTGTCGCAATGGGCGGTGTCGTCGTTGCCATCGCTGCCCTCGCCGTTGGGGGCTATTTCGAGTTCGCCTCCGTCAGCAACGCTCAAAGTGCCGCTAGAGCCGAAAGCGCGAAAGTCCCGGCGTTGACTGCCGAGGTTGGGCACCTCGAGGCGATCACGTCGATACACGCGAAGGTGCTGAAGCGCGCCTCTCTCGAGTCGACGGCGCTGTCGGGCGATGTCGACTGGGTCCGCCTCCTCGGGCAGTTCGCCGGCGTTCTGCCGCCGCAGCTGAGCATCACGAGCTTCAGTGGGACGAGAACTGTGGTGGCCTCGGGGGCGACCCCATCGACCTCGGCAGGTACGGTGACGTTTGCGGTCACAGGCACCGGGGGTCTTCCCTCGGCGTCGCAGTGGCTGACCGAGCTGACGAGCGACCCGGACTTGTCTGACGTCAACGTCGGGTCCATCAACGTCAAGACCAATGGCGGAGCTGTCACGTTCTCCTCGTCGGCGAATGTGACGGCGGTCGCCGAGAGCGCCCGATCAAAGGGAGTAGCCAAATGAACATGCCCACCAGAAGGCTGTTCAGCCTAGCGGCGGCTGCCGTAGTTGTACTCATGTTCGCCTGGTACCTGGCGATCTACCGACCCTCGTCGGCAAAGATAAACGCTGCGCACAAGGCCTACAACGCTGCCGCCGCGCAAATAAAGAAGCTCGATGCGCAGGTCGGTTCACTACAGGCTCTCGAAGCCCAGATCCCCGCCGACAAGGTCAAACTTGCCAGTCTCGACGGTGCACTTCCGACGACACCTAATCTTCGGGCGCTTCTGGATCAGCTGCATGCTCTAGCCACGTCGACAGGGACGCAGCTGACCACAGTTAGCCCGAGTCCTCCCCGGCCGGCAACTACCAGCCAGGCCGCTGCCCCCAACGCCGCTCCGAGCGGTCTCCAGAAGATTTCGATAATCATGTCGGCCACCGGGACGTATCCGCAGCTGACCAATTTCCTGTCGGGCCTCGCCGGGCTTCAGCGGAGCTTGGTCATCGAAAGCGTGTCGATCACCTCGGCGCAAGGTGGCCAGCTGACCTCCTCGATGTCCACCGAAGTTTTCTACGCACCATGATCCGGAGCTGACAGATGATCGACTCGACTAGGTCCCCAATCCCCACCTGGCGGAAGTACGCCACGGTCATCCTGCTGACGGTACTGATAGCCGTCGCTGGCTATGTCGTGTGGACAAAGGAGCTACACCACGGCCAGGGCACGCCTGCGGCGGTAAGCCCGCCGGTCGCGGTGAAGACGGTAGCTCCCAAAGCGGTCCCAGCGGCTTCGACGACCACCACCATCCCAGGCGGCCTCCCGATTAGCAGCAGGGATCCATTCGGCGGCTGAACACACCTCCGGCTGCCGGGGGTCGTCTCCGACGCTCAACGGCGGTCGAGGCGACTACGCTAGCCCGACGTGCTGCGCTTTCTGACCGCCGGTGAATCTCACGGGAAAGGTCTCGTCGTCATCGTCGAGGGCGTACCCGCCGGCTTGAGCCTGACATCTGACATGGTCGGCGCGGAGCTCGGCCGTCGACGGCTCGGCTTCGGGCGGGGACCGAGGATGCGCTTCGAGGCGGATGAGCTGACCTTGCTTGCCGGCCTCCGTCATGGCTTGACGCTCGGCTCGCCGATTGCCATTGAGATCGCCAACAGCGAGTGGCCGAAATGGACTGAGGAGATGTCGCCCGAACCCGGGGTCACCGCCAAACCACTTCACCAGCCGCGCCCCGGGCACGCCGACCTGCCCGGAATGCAGAAATACGGCTTCGACGACGCAAGGAACGTGCTCGAACGCGCCTCAGCGCGCGAGACCGCCGCACGGGTGGCGGCGGGGGCTGTTGCTAAGGCCCTCCTCGCCGAGATCGGGGTGAGCATCGTGAGCCACGTCGTCCAGATCGGCGAAGCTCGGGCGCCGCAAGGCCTACGGCCTGGACCCGGAGACCTCGGCAGAGTCGATGAATCCGAGGTCCGCTGCTTTGACGCCGAAGGCGGCGAGGCGATGGTCGCTCAGATCAAGGCTGCGGCGAAGGTCGGTGATTCTCTCGGCGGCGTGGTAGAGGTGATCGCGTACGGGGTTCCCGTCGGCCTCGGCAGTCATGTGCACTGGGACCGCAAGCTCGACGGCCTTCTCGGCCAGGCGATGCTTAGCATCCAGGCGGTGAAAGGCGTCGAGGTGGGAGACGCTCTCGAGGCGGCGGGACGGCGTGGATCGCAAGCTCACGACGCGATCTCGTGGGACGCGACTTCAGCGGACTATCGACGTGACACGAACCGAGGCGGAGGTATCGAGGGCGGGATCACAAACGGTGAACCGGTGGTCGTACGTGTGGCGATGAAGCCGCTGGCAACTTTGAACCGTCCGGTTCTGAAGACAGTCGACGTGGTGACCAAGGAAGAAACTGTGTCATTCAAGGAGCGCACCGACGTTACGGCAGTTCCCGCCATGGGCGTCGTCGCCGAGACGATGTTGGCGCTCGTGCTTGCCGGGGAGGCGCTACGAAAGTTCGGGGGTGATTCCGTCGCTGAGTTCGCCAGGAACTTCGCGGCCTACCAGGCTGCCATCCAATCCGGATCGGTGGATGTCGCAGCCGCAGGGGCGATTTGACTTCTGTCAGCCTGGGTGGTGCCGAGATTAGGGAGGTGCGCGTCGACCTTGGGGAGCGCGCCTACCCGGTCATGGTCGGCGCTGGAGCGAGGCGAAGTCTCGCCAGTTTGATCCCGGGCGCGGCGCGAAAAGCAGCGGTTGTCACCCAGGCGAACATTCCATGGGACGTCGAGTGCGGCGTCGACCAGAAGATGTTCTTTCTCGGCGACGGCGAGGAGGCCAAGTCCCTCGACAGCGTCGGGATGCTCTGCCGGGGTTTCGCCGAGTGGGGTTTACATCGCGGAGATGTCGTCGTCGCAGTCGGGGGTGGTGTCGTCACCGACGTTGGCGGCTTCGCTGCCGCGGTCTATCACAGAGGGGTGGCGGTCATCCATGTCGCCACGACACTTCTTTGTCAGATCGATGCCGCGGTGGGTGGCAAGACCGGCGTGAACCTTCCAGAAGGCAAGAACCTCGTCGGCGCCTTCTGGCAGCCCTCAGCAGTTATCTGTGACATCGACACGCTCGACACGCTCCCACAACGCGAGATGCGCAGCGGCCTCGGGGAGATGGCCAAATACCGCTTCCTCGGAGTCGCGGACCTACCAGGCATGACCATACACGAGGCGGTGGCTGCTTGCGTCGAGTCCAAAGCGAGTTTCGTGGGCGCCGATGAACGCGAGGCGGGACGCCGGGCGTTGCTCAACTACGGCCATACGCTCGGTCACGCTCTGGAGACAGCCGGCGACTACGACCTTGCTCACGGGGAGGCAGTCGGCATCGGGATGATCTTCGCGGCTCGCCTCGCTCATCGCCTCGGCCGAATCGACTCTCCGAGGGTTGCCCTGCACGAGAAGACCGTTGCAGACTACGGGCTCCCTGTACGGCCGGAGCGGACGCATCGAACTGGCGAGCTCGTCGAACTCATGCGACGCGACAAGAAGGCCGCCGGCGGCCAGCTCACGTTCGTTCTCGACGGTCCGCGTGGGTTGGAAGTTGTCGGCGAGGTGCCGGCGGATGTCGTAGCTGCAGAACTCGGCGAGTTCCTCGCCTAGAGCCTCAAGTAGCAAGACGCGGCCGGGTGCCAGATCCCAGCTCAGCCACCTACTCTGTCACTCAAGCTCCCCGACCCGCTTGTCCGATATGTTCATATGGACTCGGAGTCGTGGAGCGGCGACAGGCAGACTTTACATTGGGGGCAGTGGCGTTGGGCTGCCCTCATGTACGTCCTGGGCGTGGCCGTCTGCGCATGGATGAGCTTCGGTTTGCCGTATGTGGCCGGCGTACCCCACGAGTGGCTCGCGAACCAGGACGTCTGGACCACCACCCACGCAGCGCAGTACGCGTGGAACGGGGGTCCCGGGTACGTCTATCACGCCAACCCGTGGTTTGCTGCACTGCCAGGCTTCATCTACCTGTACGCGCCGGTCGTAGCCCTTGCCGGCCATCTCGGGCTCGTCACGGGATACCCGTTGGACCTAGCCAAGCCCTCCATGTGGCTGGTAAGTGGACCGTTCTTCTTCCTGTGCGCGGCGACTGCGGTGCTCGGCGTGGACTACCTCGCGGACACCATCCACGTGCCGACAAGGCGCCGACGTTTCATAACGTTCGCGATTGCAGTCTTTCTGGTAGGTCCGACGCCCGGCGTAGCCGGGCATCCCGAGGACCTGCTCGCCCTGGCCTTGACGTGCTTCAGCGTTGCTTTGCTGTTGCGGGGACGGCCGATCGGCGCAGCCCTCACCTTGTCGATTGCGATCCTGCTACAGACTTGGGCCGGCCTCGCGTTGCCGGTCCTCGTTGCCGCATCACCGCCAGGGCTGCGGGTGCGCACCGCTATCCGAGCCGGGCTCGCCCCGGCCCTGCTCGGCCTCCTGCTGCTAGCGATCGACTTCCACCAAGCGGCAACGGATATGCTCCGCCAGCCCATGCCCAACACCGGCCAGCACCTTCCCTGGTGGGGTCTTGCATCGCACTTTTACATCTCGACGGTCTATGGCAAGCAGGAGATGGTAACCGGCTCCACTACCCGGTCCCTCGCAGTAGTCGTTGCGCTAGCGGCAGCGTGGGCGGTTCGCAACCGCAGAGATCCTCACGCCGTCGTCTTCGCGGTGGGCGTTTCGATGTTCGCCCGCACCTTCTTCGAGGTGGAGTACTGGCCGTACTACTGGGGCCCCGCGATAGTGCTGCTGTTGCTTCTCGGTGCCATCAAGACGGACGGCAACCCGAAGCGCTTCGTCGTTCTCTGCGTTGCCTCGTTTCTCCTCTACGTAAGCTCAGGTGGCAGCTATGTCGCTGGTCTGGTCCCCCCTGCACTTGAAATGGCGGTGGTTGTCGCCACGGGTGCCCTCTGCTTCGGGTGCCTCGCACCCCCCGGGAAGATCGGAGGGATCGTGCGAAGCGTCGCCGACAGGTTCGCTTCTCGGGTCCCCAAGAACCTGACGGCCCTGCAAAGCCGCTGACGTTCCCGGACTTCGAAGTCCCCGACGCCGAACGCGCCCTAAGCCTAGGCCGGATAGTGGACGGCGCTACCGACCATCAGGGCGAGGAACGCCCCGGCCGACAGGAACACCCCGAAGGGGATCGGCGTCCGTCGTCCCGCCTTGTGCGCCAGGATCAGCGCCATCCCGACTAGGGCGCCGAGCAGGTTCGCGGCGAAGAAACCGATCAGCGCATACCGCCAGCCGAGCCAACCGAGGGCGAGGGCGATCACAGGCCCGAAGCGGACGTCGCCGAAGCCGAGCGAGCGGGGGCTGGCGGCATTGATAGCGAACAGAAGCCCGAACTCGACGCTGGCGCAGACCAAGGCGATAGCGAGCCTGTGCCAGCTTCCGTCCACCCCCGCAGCTACGACCAGCCCCGCCAGCACCAGAAGCCCCAGCGGGTATACGACCACTTTGGGCAGAAGGAGATGGTCGTAGTCGATGAACGAGAGCGTGATCAGTCCAGCAACGAAGATGATCTCGGCCGGCAGTGTCGCACTCCAACCGAAGCGCAGCGCCGTGGCGACGAACACCAGGGCTGTGAGCGCCTCCACGGCCGGGTAGCGCGCCGAGATCGGCGCCGAGCACGACCGGCAACGACCGCGCAGGACCAGCCACGACAAGAGAGGGATGTTGTCGAAGGGGGCTATGCGGCTCTGACATGACGGGCACGCAGAGGGTGGCCGCACCACCGACTGGTGTAGCGGCACCCGGTGGATCACCACGTTGAGGAACGAGCCGATGACCAGCCCGTAAAGGCCGGCGGCGACGACGAGCAGTACGGTCACAGGACGCTCCTTGCCCTCACGTGAACACTGTAATCGGGGTTACTGTGGGTGCCCATGATGGAACCGATGGCCGTCTCCTCGCGACTCGCTGCCCTCCGAGGGGAGCTAGAAGAAATTTCGGCCCTCTTGGTCACTTCCTTGACGAACATCCGCTACCTGACCGGGTTCACCGGCTCGGCAGCGCTGCTCGTAGTCGGCCCCGACGAG
>JAKBBS010000109.1 GCA_021808425.1 Actinomycetes bacterium | reverse complement strand
TAGTCGGAGCACGGGCAGACACCTCCACAAGGAGCACTTCGATCTGCGGTCGGCGGGGACAGCCCGGGCGCCCATCCGCGGGGATGTCGACCTCGAAGTGAATATGTAGCCGGATTCCGGGCCGGCACCTCCATCATATGTGAGCGCGGCCGCCGTGCGCACCCTCAATGTTCGAAGCGCAGCGACACCGGTAGCGGCGTCCGAAATGATGGCGCCGGGCGAGGTCGAAGATGCGGCAGACTCGGGTAGTGCTCGAGCGTCCTGTAGCGGGAACCATCCCCGATACACCCGGCTCGTACCAGTTCAAGGACCGCGACGGGCGGGTCATCTACGTGGGCAAAGCGAAGTCGCTTCGAAGCCGGCTGTCGAACTACTTCCAAAATCCCGCCCTCCTCGCCGCGCGAACAGCCCAGATGGTTGCCTCGGCCGAGAGCGTCGAATGGATCCAGGTGCGCAGTGACGTCGAGGCTCTCATGCTCGAGTACAGCCTCATCAAACAGCACAAACCGCGCTTCAACGTCAGGTTGAGGGATGACAAGAGCTACCCCTTCCTCGCTGTCACCGTCGCGGATGAGTGGCCGAGGGCGGCAGTCCGCCGCGGCACCAGGGACAAGTCGACCCGCTATTTCGGCCCGTATGCCCATGCGTACGCGATACGCGAAACGCTCGACTCGCTGACCCGCATCTTTCCGGTCCGCACCTGCAGCGACAACAAGTTCGCCAACCACCATCGGCTCGGACGCCCCTGCCTTCTCTACCACATCGAGAAGTGTTCAGGTCCCTGCGTAGCGGCGGTTACAGCTCCCCATTACAGCCAAATGGTGCTGGACCTCCTCGGATTCCTCGAAGGAGAGACCCAGTCGGTGATCGCCCGCCTTGAGGCCGAGATGCTCGCAGCGGCCGCGAAGCTCGAGTTCGAGAGGGCCGGGCGGATACGCGACCGCCTGGTCGCCGTCCGAAAAGCGGTCGAGAAACAGCAGATGGTCGCCGAAGCAGGCGAGGACCTCGACTGTTTCGCCATCGCCGAAGACGAACTGGAGGCAGCCATCCAGGTCTTCTACGTGCGCCGGGGAAGGGTGGTAGGCCGAAAAGGGCTAATCGTGGACAAAGTCGAGGACCTCGGAAGCGCAGGGCTCGTCGCTTCGATCCTCGAACAGCACTACGACGACGCCCCTCTCGGTGTCCCACCTCTGATCCTCGTTCCTCATGTCCCCGAGGATCCAGAGACGATCGGCGAGTGGCTCGAAATGCAACGCTCAGAGCGCTGCGCGCCATCCGACGGCTCCGCAACCTCCCAACGGTCGCGGACCGACGCGGCAACGGCCACCGATGTCGAATGGTGGGCAGCGGACTCCGCGTACAGGGTCGAGCGAAGCGTCAATCCCGCCGCCCGGAAAGGATCCGCGGTCGAAGTGCGGGTCCCTCGGAGGGGTGACAAACGCGCCCTCATGGAGACGGTCGAGAAAAACGCCGCCGAGGAGTTCCGCCGGCACCGCCTGACCCGCGCGGCTGACCACAACGCACGGGCACGGGCCCTGACTGCCCTCCAGGACCACCTCGACCTGCCCGAGTCTCCGCTTCGAATCGAGTGCTACGACATGAGCCACCTCCAAGGGACCGACTACGTCGGCTCGATGGTCGTGATGGAAGACGGGCTCCCACGGCCTGCGGAGTACAGGCGATTCAAGGTGAAAACTGTCGAAGGCAACGACGACTTCGCTGCCATGGCCGAGGTGCTCACCCGGCGCCTCAACGCCTATCTGGCCGAGAGGTCTAAACCAGTCGAGGAACGGCGCAGAAGGTTCGCCTACCCGCCGCAACTGCTTCTCGTCGACGGTGGAAAAGGTCAACTGGGTGTGGCCGTCCAAGTACTCGAGCGGCTCGGACTCACAGAGGAGATCCCGGTCGCTTCGCTCGCAAAGCGCTTCGAGGAGGTGTACCGGCCCGCCACGCCGGAACCCATCAGGATCCCTAGGACATCCGAGGCTCTCTACCTGCTGCAGCGGATCCGCGACGAAGCGCACCGATTCGCCATCACGTATCACCGCAGTACAAGGGGAAAAAGGATGACCGTTTCAGTTCTGGACTCTGTTCCAGGCTTGGGGCCCGCACGCAGAAAGCGTTTGATAGCCGAGCTCGGCGGCCCCAAAGCGCTCAAGGCGCTCCAGCGCGAAGCTTTTACCAACCTGTCGTGGCTTCCGGAGCCGGTTGCGGACGCCCTCTTCGACCGACTGCACAGCTAGGGTTTTCTTCATGCCCAAGATTGCAGCCAACGGTATTGAGATCTTCTACGACATCCACGGCAGTCCCTCGGATCCGACGATTCTTCTGATCATGGGTCTGAGCGCTCAGATGACATCCTGGGACGACTCTTTCGTAGCCGAGCTCGCCACTCGGGGTTTCCACGTGATCCGCTTCGACAACCGTGACATCGGCCTGTCCACCTGGTTCGACGCCGCCGGTGTAGCGGACATGGCGGCCGCCTTCGCTGCAGGGACGATCCCGCCTCCCGTCTACACCCTTTCCGACATGGCATCCGACGGGGCGGGACTTCTCGGCGCGCTCGGCATTTCGGAGGCCCACATCGTCGGTGCATCCATGGGCGGGATGATCGCCCAGACGTTTGCCATCGAGCACCCCGACAAGTGCCTGACGCTCACGTCGATCTTCTCGACGACAGGTAACAGAGGTGTCGGTCAAGCCCATCCCGGCGTCGCCGAAGCCTTGTTCTTCGCGACGCCGCCGGCGACGCGCCAGGAGGCGATCGAAGCGGGAGTCGCTGGATCGAAGCTGATCTCGAGTCCCGGCTACCCGCCGAGCGAGCAAGTCGTGCGCGAACGGACGGGTGCCTCGTATGACCGCGCCTACCACCCGGCCGGCGTGGTACGCCAGCTCCTCGCGATACTCGCCCAGCCCGACCGCACCGAGGCACTTCACGACGTCTCGGTTCCCACCCTCGTCATCCACGGGGACTCTGACCCCCTGGTAGACAACTCTGGCGGGGTCGCGACAGCGGAAGCGGTGCCGGGCGCCGAGCTGTGGCTCGTACCCGGCATGGCGCACGACCTTCCGAGCGAACTTCACGGCGAGCTTGCCGAGCGCATTGCGGCCAACTGCCGTCGGGCCTGATGGTCACGCAGGCTCACGAGGCGTTGATCTGGTGGTGAGCGCGCAGGAGGCGTCCCCGGATTGGAAGGGCTTATGGGAGGAACACGCCGCTTGGTGGCAGCAGGGCTTCACCGAAGGGGCTGACCCCGAGTACGAGGAGCAGATCCTGCCCTATATTCAAGCCGAGCTCGCCGGGGCGACAAGGGTTCTCGACGTGGGCTGCGGTGAGGGCCAAGTGGGCCGCCTGGCGGCCCGGGTGGCGGGCGTGGATCTCGTTGCCGGGGTGGACCCGGCGAAAGCCCAGGTTGACGCAGCCTCGCAGCGCGGCGGGGGAGTGCTGGTCGGCCGAGCTGAGGCGGCGGGGTTGCCATTCCGTGATGGAACCTTCGACGCAGCCGTGGCGTGCCTGGTCTTCGAGCACATCACCGCCGTCGACGAAGCCCTCGCTGAGGTAAGCCGGGTGCTATCGCCGGGGGGACGCTTCCTCTTCCTGCTCAATCACCCGCTGTTGCAGACACCCGGCTCGGGATGGATCGACGACACGATCCTTGACGAGCAGTACTGGCGGATAGGTCCCTACCTCGACGAAGACCATTCTCTGGAGGAGGTCGAGAAGGACGTGTGGATACCGTTCGTCCATAGGCCTTTATCCAGGTATGTCAACGCGATGGCCGCCGCCGGGCTGTATGTGACTGCAATGACAGAGCCCGCACCGCCGCCCGGATTCCTCGCCCGTGCTGCCGAGTACCGCGACGCCGCTCGGATACCGAGGCTTCTGGCGCTGCGGGCGGAGAAGATCCGCTTCGAGCGAGGCGGCGGTTAACTGTGGCCGACTTCGTGATCGTCACCGGGCTGTCCGGGGCGGGAAGATCCCAGTCCGGAGCGACCCTGGAGGACCTCGGATGGTTCGTCGTCGACAACCTACCAACCCCGCTCATAGTGTCGGTCGCCGACTTGGCGCTGGCCCCCGGATCGACGCGCGACCGGGTCGCCCTCGTGGTAGGGCGTGACACCGAGCAGCTCGACGATCTCACAGCGGCGGTCGGTGAGCTCGGTGAACGAGGGATTCACGTTCAAACCCTGTTCCTCGATGCAGCCGACGACGTCCTCCTACACAGATTCGAGGGCACCCGCCGCCGCCATCCGCTCGGCAGGGACAAGCTTCTCGAGGCGATCGCCTTGGAGAGGGTTCGCTTGGCGGCCATTCGAGAGGCTGCGGACGTCGTCATCGACACAAGCGACTTGAACGTGCATCAGCTTCGGGCGCGTCTGATCGACCTGTTCCACCGCAGCGGTACGGATTCGATGCAGATCTCCGTCGTATCGTTCGGGTTCAAACACGGCCTGCCACCGGACGTCGACAACGTGTTCGACGTGCGCTTCCTGCCGAACCCCCACTGGGTGCCGGCGCTGCGCGACCTCACCGGCCGCGACCCGCAGGTGCGTGAATACGTGTTGGGCCAGCCGGACACCCGTACGTTCTTGGACAAGGTCTCGTCACTTCTCGAGTTCCTCCTCCCAAGCTACGAGGCGGAGGGCAAGGCGTACATGAGCGTGGCTGTCGGCTGCACGGGAGGCAAGCATCGTTCGGTCGTGATCGCAGACGAGTTGGCCGGCGCGATCGGAGGACTCGGCTATGACGCTGCCACATTTCACCGAGACGTGGACCGTTGAATGTCTGAGGCATTTGAGGCGCAGACTTCGGGTGTTGAACCTTCAGCGCTCGCAAGGTCTGCAGTGGCGCTCGGCGGCGGCCATGGCCTTGCGACTACTCTCCGAGCGCTCCGACGCTACGCTACACAAGTGACAGCGGTAGTGTCTGTTGCTGATGACGGCGGGTCCAGCGGACGGCTGCGACAGTCGAATGGCATACCAGCCCCGGGGGATCTCCGCCGGTGTATCACGGCGTTGGCCGATCCGGTCAATCCTTGGACAGAAGCCCTCGAGTACCGCTTCCCTGCCGGTACGGCCCTCGAGAACCACGCTCTCGGAAACCTCATGTTGGCGGCCCTGACAGGCCCTGACGGGGACCTGAGCGGACCGGCCGAGCAGGTGGCTCGGCTCGTCGGGGCCAAAGGGCGAGTGTTTCCGGCGACATCGGTCCCAGTGGAGCTCGAAGCGGACATCGCCGGTGAGCGCGTGGTCGGCCAGCTGGCTGTCGCGCAGACCGCTGGAGGGATTCGAAGGATCGCTGTGAAGCCGGGGGAAGCACCCACGCCCCCGGCGGTCCCGGAAGCCATCGTGTCGGCTGATCAGGTGGTGCTCGGACCCGGATCGCTCTACACGAGTGTCCTCGCGGCCGCAACCGTCCGCGCTATCCGGGAAGCGCTGGCCGAGCGGCGAGGCGGACGGGTATACGTCTGCAATCTTGCCCCCCAGCCTCCCGAGACGGCCGGCTACCGCGAGGTGGACCACCTGACGGCGATCCTCGGCCACGGTGTCCCCGTCGACGTGATGCTGATACACGGGGTCCCTGACACCGAGTTCGAGGTTCAGGGAACCAGAGTCGTACGCAGGGACCTCGCCGATGCTGGCGTTGGCGGGCACGACCCGGTCAAGCTTGCTCGATGGCTGTCGCAGCTCGCGTAGGCTGACGTGCGGATTCGCGGTTCGCGAGGGCCAGAGCAGGTTCGCTTTTTTCTAAGTCACGGCAATCAAGGGAGACTCTCAGTCATGGCGATACGTGTCGGTATCAACGGGTTCGGACGAATCGGTAGGAACTTCATACGCTCGATCCTGAGCCAAGCCGAGTCCGATTCCGGGGCTGCGGAGCTTGTTGTGGTCGGTGTCAACGACCTAGTCCCGACGGAGACCAACGCGCACCTCCTTCAATATGACTCGACTCAGGGGACGCTAAGTCAACGGGTGAGCCACGACGGCGGCTCGATCAGCGTCGGGCGTCACTCCTTCAAGGTCTTCGCCGAGCGCGACCCGAAAGCGATACCGTGGGACGAGCTGGGCGTTGACGTGGTCGTGGAGTCCACCGGGATCTTCACCGACAGGGACAAGGCCGCGGCGCACCTGGACGCGGGAGCTCCCCGGGTGGTCATCTCCGCCCCGGCGAACGGAGCCGACGCGACTTTCGTGGTCGGCGTAAACGACGACACATTCAACCCCGCCGAGCATGTCATCGTCTCGAACGCGTCCTGTACCACCAACTGTTTCGTGCCGATGGTCAAGGTTCTAGACGACGCATTCGGGGTCGAGAAGGGCCTGATGACGACGGTTCACGCCTTTACGAACGACCAGAACCTGCTCGACCTCGCCCACAAGGACCTGCGCCGCGCCCGCTCCGCCCCGGTCAACATCGTCCCGTCTTCCACCGGCGCGGCGAGAGCGACGAGCCTGGTGATGTCGTCGATGAAAGGCCGCTTGGACGGCAGTTCGCTGCGGGTGCCTGTCGTGGACGGGTCGATAACCGACTTCACCGGAATCCTCCGCCGTGACGTCACTGTCTCGGAGGTCAACGAAGCGTTCAAGTCGGCCGCTGCCACCGGCCCGCTGTCGAGGGTCCTCGTCTACAGCGAGGCGCCTCTCGTGTCATCAGACATCGTCGGAAGCCCGGCCTCGTGCACCTTCGACGCGCCGCTCACGATGGCCATGGGATCGATGGTCAAGGTGTTCGGCTGGTATGACAACGAATGGGGTTACTCGAACCGCCTCGTCGATCTGACACGGATCGTCGGCGGGGCACCCCGACCTTGAGCAGCCTTCCTCAGCTGGAGGACCTCCCCTCACCGGGAGGCAAGCGTGTCCTCGTCCGGACCGACTACAACGTGCCGATGGCCGCCGGTGCTATCACTGACGACCTCCGCATTCGTTTGAGCGTCGAGACGATCACGTGGCTGCTCGACCGTGGAGCCTTGCGAGTAGCGACAGCGTCGCATTTCGGGCGCCCAAAAGGCCGTCCCGACTCGAAGTACTCGATGGAGCCTATCCGCTGGCACCTAAAGGGGCTCCTCGACGCTCGCGGCGTCGACGCGGACCGTGTCGACGTACTCGAGAACCTACGTTTCGACGCACGGGAGGAGGCGGGGGACCTGACCTTCGCCGATGAGCTTTGTGCCGGATTCGACCTGTTCGTAAACGACGCTTTCGGCGCCGCCCACAGGGCGCACGCGTCGGTCGTCGGCCCACCGCGGCTGCTGCCCTGCGCCGCCGGGCGGATCATGGCGCGTGAGGTCGAGGTACTCGACCGGCTTTTGCACGGCGCGGCCCGACCGTTCGTCGCAGTCCTCGGAGGGTCCAAGGTGTCCGACAAGCTTGGTGTGATCGAGGCGCTGCTCGACAAAGTCGACACGCTTATCGTCGGTGGCGGGATGTGCTTCACGTTCCTTGCGGCGTCCGGTCACCGCATAGGCAGCTCCCTCTTCGAGGCTGATCAGGTCACCGCTTGCAGGAACCTTCTCCAGTCCGGCAACGACATCCGCCTGCCGAGCGACCTGACTGTCCTCGGTCCGGGCGGGACTTTCGGGGCCGACGTCGAGCCGGCGGGGGATACCCGCCAGATCGGCGTGGACATACCTGACGGTTGGATCGGCCTAGACATAGGACCCGGGACGGCGGCAGAGTTCTCCGACGTGGTGACCGAGGCCCGAACCGTGCTGTGGAACGGGCCTATGGGTGTCTTCGAGGATCCCCGCTTCGAGGCCGGTACCAGGGCGCTCGCCGAGGCAATCAGCGCAAGCAGCGCGTTCAGCGTCGTCGGCGGAGGCGACAGCGCGGCCGCGGCTGCCAAGTTCGGTCTCGCCGAGCGCTTTGACCACGTATCGACGGGCGGGGGAGCGTCACTCGAGTTCATCGAGCGCGGCGACCTTCCCGGAATCGCGGCCTTACGGGATGGGCTTCGTTGACCACCCGATCGCGGCGCAAGCCGCTGATTTCGGGCAACTGGAAGATGAACTACAGCCATCTCGAGGCGATCAACATCGTCCAGAAGTTCTCCTACGGTCTCGGAGCGTCCGATCCAGCAAAGGTCGACGTCTCGTTGCATCCCCCTTTCACGGCGCTGCGATCCGTTCAGACGGTGATAGACGCCGACGACCTGCCGATATCGCTCGGCGCCCAGGACGTGCACTGGGAGAAGAGCGGCGCCTTCACCGGCGAGGTCAGCGCAGCGATGCTTGCCAAGCTCAGCGTTTCGTTCGTCATCGTTGGTCATTCCGAGCGTCGCCAGCTTTTCGCCGAGACCGACGAGATGGTCTCGAAGAAGGTAGCGGCGGTGCACGCATCGTCGATGACGCCGATCATGTGCGTCGGAGAGACGCTCGACGAGCGTGAGGCGGGGCTCACCGAGGCGACAGTTCTCGCCCAGCTCCGGGCGGGACTTCGCCTGATCGACCCGGAGATGATCGCACGGACTGTCGTCGCCTATGAGCCGATCTGGGCGATCGGTACCGGCCGAACGGCGAGCACGGACGACGCGCAGGCGGTCTGCGGGGCCATAAGGGCCGCAGTCGTCGCCGACTACGGTGAGGGCCCGGGTGGCTCGCTTCGGGTCCAGTACGGCGGCTCGGTGAAAGCGTCGAACATCGAAGCGCTGATGGCGGAGCCGGACATCGACGGAGCCCTTGTAGGTGGGGCCAGCCTCGACCCGGTGGACTTCGCCGAGATCATCTCAAAAGCGGCCGGCATTCGCTGACAGCGTTCGCCTGACCGCCTATCGGCACCGCGCGGCTTGCGTTAAGGAAAAATTAAGCCTACTGTCGGGTAGGCAGAGTAGGAGAACAGATATGACCGTTGTAGTAGTCGTGATCCAGGTAACGCTGTGCTTGGCCCTGATTGGTATGGTTCTTTTGCACAGTGGTAAGGGCGGCGGCCTCTCGGAGATGTTCGGAGGGGGCCTCGGCCAGGCTGCCGCCGGGTCTACAGTCGCCGAGCGCAACCTGGACCGGGCAACCGTTGCCTGCGCTATCGCCTTCCTCTTCACGACGGTCATCCTGTCAATCCGCCTGCAGTAGTGCCGTCTCGGATTGCGTCGAGACTCAGAAGCTGAAGTACCGAAAAGTAAAGGAGTACCTCTTGACCAAGAATCGCCGCACACTCTCGTTGGGCGTGGGCTTGGCAGGCGTGGCGGTTATTGCCGCAGCCTGCGGGAGTTCCGCCAAATCCTCTACAAGTTCCAGTACGCCAAGTGGTGGGTCGGCGACGACTTCAGGCTCCAGCGCTACCACTACTGGTGGTGCGGCGCTCACCGGCGTCGGCTACACGACCCCGACAGCACCCACGGGCGCGAAGATCTCGGGGGGTACGGTGACCTTCACGGAGGGTCCCGGCGCGCAGCCGGACTACATCTTCCCGATGACCAGCGCCCAGGTCTGCGGCACAAACAACATCGACCAGTTCAGCGCCCTTTTATACCGGCCGCTTTATTGGTTCGGTAACAACTATTCGCCGACGGTCGACTACAACTACTCGATCGGCCAAGCGCCAGTCTTCTCAAATGGCGACAAGACCGTGACGGTAACGCTCAACAACTGGAAGTGGTCCAACGGCGAACCCGTTCAGGCGTACAACGTTGAGGAGTGGGTGAACCTCTACAAAGCGAACCCGGCCAGCAACTACTGTGGTTACGTGCCCGGCTACTTCCCGGACAACGTAGTGTCGATGTCGTCGCCGAACCCACAGACAATAGTTTTCCAACTGAACAAGGCTTACAACCCCGAGTGGTTCCTCTACAACGAGTTGTCGCAGATCACGCCTCTGCCGCTCGCCTGGGACCGCACTTCACTGTCGCAGCCCGCCCCGACGGCGGTCAGCTCCTCGCTTGCCGACTCCACCAAGGCCGGCGCTGAGGCGGTCTACAAGTTCCTCGACGCCCAGTCGAAGAACGTCGCCGGGTACAACAGCTCGCCGATCTGGAGCGTCGTTGACGGCCCCTTCCAGCTTCAGAGCATCACGACCACCGGCCAGGTCACTATGGTCCCCAACACGAGCTACTCGGGTTCACCGAAGCCGACGATCTCGAAGTTCGTCGAGGTTCCTTTCACCGCTGACACCGCCGAGTTCAACCAGATCCGCTCCGGGGGACCGTCAGCACTGACCATCGCGAACCTGCCTTCGCAGTACGCCCCGCAGCTCTCGACGGTCACAGGCGAAGGATATACTGACAACAAGGCTGCCAGTTATTCCTTCAACTATTTCCCGCTCAACCTGAACAACCCGACGGTCGGGCCGATCTTCCGCCAGCTGTACTTCCGCCAGGCGCTCCAGCACCTGGTCGATCAGCAGGGCTGGATCGACGCCTTCTTGAACAAAACGGCAGTCCCGACGTACAGCCCGATCCCGGGAAGCCCTCCGAGCCCTCTGGCGAGCTTTAACGCAACCACCAACCCTTATGCCTTCTCGACCACAGCTGCTGCGAGCCTGCTCACCAGCCACGGATGGAAGGTCGTGGCGGGCGGCCAGACCACCTGTACCAGCCCGGGCACCGCGGCGAACCAGTGCGGCGCAGGCATCACCCAAGGCGAGGGGATCGCGTTCAACATCGACTACCAGTCGGGGGTTTCGACGCTGGCCAGTGAGATGAACGACTTGGAGGCGCAGGCGGCGAAGGTTGGTATCGCCATCAACCTCACCACCCACACCTTCAACCAGGTGATCTCGACTGCCACCCAGTGCACCTCGACGCAACCCACGTGCAAGTGGACGGCGGAGAACTGGGGCGCCGGCTGGATCTACGCGCCGGACTTCCTGCCCACCGGCGAGGAGTTGTTCCAAAACGGCGCTTCGGCGAACTACTCCAACTACAACAACGCTCAGATGAACAGCCTCATCTCGGCTACCGTCTACGGCTCTGCATCCCAGGAAAAAGCCGCCATCACCGCCTACGCACAGTTCGCAGAGGCGCACCTTCCCGTCGTGTACGGCCCGACGTCGATCGGCACCTATCAAGGTGACGCAGGGACGATGGTGTCGAACAAGCTCGGCGGCTACACGCCGAATGCGTTCGGGTACATGACACCCGAGAACTGGTATCTCACGAAGTAGGCAAGGCAATCTGAGGGCTGGATCCCGGTCATGATCGGGTTCATAATCAGAAGATTGGGACAGGCGGTGGTGGTGACCCTCGGTGTGGTCACCATCACCTTCCTGTTGCTTCACATGCTGCCCGGAAGCCTGGCCCGAGACATCATCGGCAACCGCGCTACCCCGCAGGCGGT
>JAKBBS010000108.1 GCA_021808425.1 Actinomycetes bacterium | reverse complement strand
CCGTCGAAGGGGAAAGAACTGTCTCTCTGCCTGCGGCCACTCGGATGTCCGATGACGACGACGGACTCCACGTCGTCGGATCCGACTAGGAACTCTACGATCCGGCTACCTACAGCTCCGGCCCCAACTACAGCGATACGCACCTGTCAGGTGTGCCCTCAGGCCAAGTCGTCGGTCGGTATCTCGCGCCATCCGCCGTGCTGGGGTGGTGTCCCGCCGGATCCACGGAGTCGGACCACGACTGCGATCACCGCCGTCAGGCCGAGCGCCATTATGGACCGACGGATCATTCGCACCATCGGGATCATAGACGAGCGCTTTCGTCGGTCAAGATGGCGATGGCGCTACAGCGAGCGGGAGCTGCTCCGTCGGGTTCCCATTAGGGGATGTTCCGACCCACGTGAGCTCGATCGTCGCGAACTGCAACCCGTTGGAGGTTTGCTCGACACCGCTCAGCTTGAGGCTCGCGGCAGCCGCGACCGGCTTCCCACCGACGATCAGGTGAACCGTCCCCCGGCCGGACGCGCTCGTTGCCGACCAGGATGTCCAGGTCACACCTGTCACGAGGGTTGTCGCGTCCTTGGTGGCGTTCGCGCAGGTGACGAGCAGGGTCGTCGGCTCGTACGCGCCGCCTCCGCAGTCAAATACGGTCGGGACCACCGCCGCCTGTCCTCCCGGCCCGGTCGTCGACGGACTGACGGGAAGCGTGCTTCCAGGCGGCACGGTGCTCGCGCTGGGAAGCGTAGCGCCGGCGCCCTGTGAAGGGTTGATCGTATCGACACCGCTTTGACTCGATCCGCACGCTGCAAGGCACGCTGAGGCAGCGACGACCGCAGCGAAGAAGACGCCCTTGCGCGACCTGCGGACGATCCCTATCGACATCAACGTAGCCGACGGTGGATCAACGAGCTTGTACCGTTCTCATTGCGAGTGCAGCCAACGGCGTTGCGCTGATCGCCGCTACCAAGGTTCCAAATGCCAGTATCAACAGCCTGTCGCTCCCGCTCGAACCTGTAAATAGATTCGGAAAAAGTACGGCGCTACCCAACGCAGCAGCGCTCGCTGCCTGAGCTAACGCGGCCCCAAGCTTTACCGGTCCCTCAAAACGGTTCAGATCACGATGCACCTGGCGCAGACGCCGCGGAGTGGAAGCGCCAGCGACGATGAACACCGTCGCGCCCCGAGCGAGCCCGAACACGACACATATAAGTAGGGTCTCGTAGACGGAGTTGGCAGCCACCCCGGCAGCGATGGCGAAAGCGACCGTGACGGCAATCCCGGCAGTCATCACGTAGGTGGCGAACCCGAAACCGATCTGCCAACCGAATCCGGCTCCGTACACCCACGGCCGAAACCGTGACATCCACCCGTCGTCGACTTGTCGTCGCAATATCGGCAGGACATCTCCAAACAGCTCTACGTCGGTTGCCGCTCCAATCGCGGCGACCGCCATGCACACGACGCCAACTGTGAGTCCGCCGGTCAGACGTGACCCCGAAGCTGATCCCGAAGCTGACCTTGAAACATCGAATGCAGCCCGGACACTCAACGTTAGGATCGAGGCGAGGCCGCCCAGCGTGGCGCCGCCGACGCCAGCCCCGGTGACGAACCACGCCGATGTCCAAGCGAACTTTGTGCCCCGGGCTCGCCGCTCCCCGAAAGGCGTGATGCTCGAAAGCATCGACATGCCACAAGGAGACCAAGTGGATCGGGCGGCCGAGAAGACCGCCACGACGATTCCGAGAGGTAGGTAGATGGAGTTCACGGGTTTCTCCCGAACGTCGCGGCGTCGCCGAAAGGGTACACCTCACCCAATTCCGAGACCATCCAGTATCCCTTCCCGGTCGGTGTGACGGCGACTGAAACTATCGGGCTCATGAGGCTTGTCGCACCAAGCGAGCCGTAGAAACCAGCGTCGCCGAAGCTGAAGATACCCCCGTCCGAAGCGACAAGCCAATACCCTTTTCCTGTCGTTGTGGCCGCTATGGCGACCACCGGCCTTTGGAGCACCACTGCCCCCATCGAGCCGTAGAAGTTGGCGTCGCCGAAGCTAAACACGCCGCCGTCCGAGGCTGCCAGCCAGTACCCGGCGTCGTCTGGGGTGGCGGCCATGCCGACTATCGCCTTGTTGAGCACCAGGTTCCCGGTGGAGCCGTAGAAAGGCGCGGAGAAGTCGAACACTCCCCCGTCAGCCGCGACGAAGCGGTACCCGTGGGTGATGGGATCCTCGGCCATTCCCACTATGGGTTTGTTGAGGGCGATGCTGCCGGTCGAGCCGTCGAATGAGGCGTCACCGAAGCTGAAAATGCCCCCGTCGGATGCAACTAGCCAGTAGCCTTTTCCGGTCGACGTGGCGGCCATCCCCACGATCGGGCGATTGAGCGCGGTGCCGTACATCGAGCCGTAGGAGACGGCGTCGCCGAAGACGCTGACTCCGCCAGCGGCGTCCGCCAGCCAGTAGCCCTTGCCGGTCGGCGTCGCTGCGATACCCACAACGAGCGGGCTCGGCGTTTGCGGGCCATCCTGGCAGGGAGCGTAGTGGTCTGCCGTGCTGTCGTCTGTCTGGGCAACCGTGCTACACGTAGGGTCCAGAAGCCATGGCGGGGTACACGAAACGACACGGCATGCGATCCTCCCGGTGCAGGCGATCTCCTGGTGGCATTGCCCGTAGCGGAACTCGGTACATCCGACGTGCCGGTTGCCGCAGGACCCGAGCGCGCACTCGCATGTGAGGTTGTCGCACGTCGGGCAGAAATTGCCTCCGCCGCAGCCGCACCCCTGGCATTCGCCCATACAGTCGATGTAGTAGCGGGGTCCGGCGCAGTACGCGGACCCGTCCGCTTTCCACCAACCGCCGGCGAACGTTCCCGGCGGGCAGCCGTTGATTCCGTTGTTGATCGTGCAACAGAACTGCGTGTACCCGTCGCAGCACATGGACGTGCAATCGCAGCCTGTACCCGGCACGCATTCACAAATGAATCCGTAGGCGTTTCCGGGTTTCAGAAGTAGGTCGACCGGAGCAACTGTCATCGCAGCGGCCGCGACGGTCGCCCTGGCCAGAAAGCCTCGCCGCGATGTGCGCGCCAGCAGGAAGTCGGCGACGGGCCGGGCAACGTCGAGTTTCACGACTTAACCGGAGAATCCACTACGAGGTCCGAAGCGACGGTCTCGTCCAGATCAGGTACGCGAGCCACGCGATGGTTGCGCTCACGACGAGCATGGCTGCCCCTGCCCACGGCTGACCCTTGAAGAGCTCGGCGGTATTGCGCGGCGGACGCGCAGCCCACCAGACGGCGCAGCCCGCAGCGCCCAGGTCGAGGAGCAGGTGGATGAGCCCAGGTTTGCTGTCCGGGCGACCGAAACATCCGCACGAAGCGAGCGGCCACCCTTTGACGAGCGCCAATCCCACGAACGCCGCGAATCCCGCGTACGCTGCCGCCACGAGGGACCCGGTCAAATGCCCCGGTACCGCAAGTGCGGCGGCCGCTAGCGCCACCTCTCCGGTCGCTGCGAGGCGGACCAACCATCGCTGCGACGGCCAACCAGCGATCCGCAGAGCCCTCGACGTGTCGTCGGGCTTGACGATCTTGGCTACCCCCGCGGCCGCGAGCACGCCGAGGGATGCGACGAAGACGGCCGATGCCGGTTCGAGCGCGCTCACGGTAGCGGTTGCACTTGGAACGAGCCGATGAGCTGATTAGCGGCGGAAGCAAGTAAGACCCTTGCCGAGACGGAGCCGATCACCGAGTAAAGGCAGAAACTTCGCCCCACGATCGTGAAGAATCGTTGGACGCCGGCCTGACCTTGGACGGTGCGTTGAAGTTGGCGTGGCCGGTACGACTCCGCGGTGACTGCCGGGACTACGTCCGTCGTCGGGAAGAGGGCCGATCCTGCGGCCTGCGGACCGAACTCGAGGAAGGCGACGAACACGTCCGTCGATCCCAGCGTCTCCACTATCCCTCCGCCGTAGTCACCCCGCTGCGCCGGGATCGCCACTGTGGCGGCTTGGGCAACTGGATGGGTGGTCTCTCCCGGCGTCGACGGTCGGCGGTAGATGACCGCCTCCCAACCAGTCGGGACGGTCATGGACAGACCGAACCCTGAGACGGTTGCGGTCATTCTCCGCTTGCGCTGTCCGCGATCGAGGTCGGGTACAGCCTCGGGTCCCCAGGCTCGATTCCTGCGCTGCGCAGCTGGCGGTCGACTATGTCGTCTCGGCGCCGGTCGGCGCCAGACCGGCCGGCGCGGGCTCGACCGCGCACGGTGGGGCTTGTCGTGCCGTCCGCGACTGCGTTCGCCACGAGGACCTTCACCTCTTCCCATCCGGCGGCGACTCCTTCACCGACCACACGTGAGCCCGGACCAGACACGTAGACGAAATACGGCGCGTAGGGGATGTCGTAGTGCTCCCAAACTTCGCTCGACATGACGACGGGCAGGTCGCCTGCAAGGTTGGCGACGGTTCCAGGCGACTCCGCCTCGCTGCCGCGCGTCACCGCTACTAGGCGGGCACCCCCCGGAATCTGCACCGACGCGGACCTGAAAGTGTCCCAGAATCCGCGGCACGTGGCGCAACCGGAGGTCAGGAAAGCGATCAGCGTGTCGTGGCGTACCCCGGCGACGGCCAAGCTGATTGCGTCCCCGCGCGGGGTGACCCCGGTCAGGTCGACGACGTCGGTGTCGGCCGGCCGCTCGGGAGTCGGCCTGATCCCCGGAGGTCCTGCCCTCCCCGGGGCACCGACCCCGACCCACCCGGCATCAGCGGAGTGTCCCGGGCGTTCGCGTCCCGGATCCATATCTACACCCATCTGGTGCAAGGCACGGAGCACTTCGGCGTGGCCGCGAAGCAGGCCCGCCACCAAGACGCCGAGGAGGCCGACCGCTACCGTGAGCCCGACCACGAGGACAGTCAAACCGGAAAGCCCCTCGCCAGCTCTGCGAAGCGCACCATAGGTGCAATCATAGAACGGGGCGGATTCCTGGAAGGGCGGCTCAGGCGAACAGCCCGTCGCCGATCCCCTCTGCAACGCCGGCCTCGTCGACGTCGAGCAGATCCGGATAAACCTCGAAGTTGTCTTCCCCCGGGTACGCGGCGGCTCGCCGGTACGGCTCGAGCGTCGAGCGGCTCCAGATAGCGGGGTAGCGGTCATGCGGTCGCGTGCCGAAGGTTGGGTGTTCGATGGTCCTCCACATGTCTCGGGCGCGAAGCTGCGGGTCAGACATGAGGTCCGCGGCGTTCTGGACCCGTCCTGCTGGCACCCCGGCCTCCTGGAGCAGCTGCTGAGCACGCTCGGCGTCCGTGGAGGCGACCCAGTTGGTGACGAGCTCGTCGACCTCTGCCCTTCTGACGGCCCTTCCTGCGCTGGTGCCCATCGAATCGCTTGCTTCGAGCCCGGCAACCGACACGAGCCGAGCCCAGTCCTCGTCGCTCCGGCAGGAGATCGCAAGCCAAACCCCGTCGGCCGCCAGGTAGCAGTCGTTTGGAACCATCGGGTCGAGGAAGTCGGCGTTACCGGCGGGCTGCGCCTCCCGGCCGTTCGAGAGAAAATCTACCAGTGCCGGTCCGATCAGGTAGCCGCCAGTCTCCATCTGCGAGATGTCGACGTGCTGGCCGCTGCCGCTGCCGCTGCCGCTGAAAGTTCCGTCGCGCTCCTCGAGGGCTGCCAGGATGGCGAAGGCCGCAGAAAGTCCCGCAGCGTGGTCGTTCAGCGAGAAGCCCGGACCGATGTCGCCGCGTCCTGGAGGGTTCGTCAGATAGGTGAGTCCGCAAAGGGCGTGGATCGTGGGAGCGTAGGTGACCAGGTTGGACCAAGGGCCGCTGTGGCCACACCCTGACATCGTCACGTATACGAGCCGGGGATTCCACTTCTTGGCGTCCTCGTATGAGATACCCCAGCGGTCGAGGACCCCAGCCGAGAAGTTCTCGATGAGCACGTCGCTCGCAGAGACGAGCTTGCGGATGACGTCTGGAGCCTTCTCGTGCTTCATGTTGAGCGTCACCGCCCGCTTCGAGCGGTTCCAAGTGTAGAAATACGGGTGCGTCGGGTCGTTGACCGTCGTGGCCCGTTCCTGCGTCTGCACCTTGACGACGTCAGCCCCGAGGTCGCCGAGCAGCCTTGTGCACATCGGCCCTGCGAGCACGTGGCTCAAGTCGAGCACGCGCAGCCCTTCGAGGGGCTTACCGCCCTGCTCGCGGGTTTCGGTCACTGGCGCTCGTCGCGGCCACCGCTCATCGAGGAACTCGTATATCCGCTCGGCGGCGAGGCGCTCAGAGGGTGCGGGAGAAGCCGATGGCGTCCGGTCGAAGCGTGCTACGGGCCCGGGTACAGCCACCCGCGGTCCGTCCCAGGCGACGTCGCGGAGGAAACCCCGGTACGCGTGTTGGGGATTCGCAGCAACCTGAGCCACCGTCTGGACTTCGGCGAAGGCGATGTGGCGCGATTGCGCCTCGCGAAAGAGCTCAGCGGCGTCCTTGCCGAACGCGAAGTTCGCCACGACCTTCATAACGCTGTCCAAGTCGGCGACGAGCTCTGCTAGCGGCCTCGTCGCTAGTTCGACGGCATCTGGGAAGCCCTCCTCGACCATCCACTTGAGCAACCCCGGGGCGTTCGGTGTCGGCGTGACCATCTCCCAGCCCTCGCGTGCGGGCACCACCTTGTACGCGCGAATCCAGTGCAACGAGCCTTGGCGCTCGGCAATTTTCGGGTAGGGAAGGACGTCGTCGAACCAGTACTGGAACATCAGCTGCTCCACTGTCGTACACACCGCTTCGTGAATCGCGACGTCTACAAGTTCGCCCGTACCACGAAGCCGTGCCGCACGGAGCGCTGCGAGACCGCTGATCGCTGCCACGAACCCGGCCACGTTGAAGGCCTGACGCCCCCAAGGGTTGAGGGGATTCTCGGGCAGTCCTGTCAGAGACATCACACCTGCGAGTGCCGCAGACACCAAGTCGCTCGTCTGCCAATGCGCCCGCGGTCCGCTGCGCCCGAACGGGGTTAGGGAAACCTGCACCAACTGGGGATTGATCCTGGCAAGGTCGCCGTGATCGATGCCGAGACCGGCGAGACGGCCCGTCGGTTCCGTTTCGATGACCAGGTCAGCGCGCATGCAGATCTCCCGGTACGTTTCTCGCCCTTCTGGCGTGTCCAGTTCTACGGCGGCATGGACCTTCGAGTTGTCATACCACCAGTCCGCAACGCCGCCTATGCCGTCGGCTTGCGCCGCAAGCATCCTGGGACCGCTCGTGCCGGTTCCCAAACGGAGAACGCAAGCCCCTGACTCGGCAAGAAGCTTCGTGGCGAAGCGGCCGCTGTCGTTTGTCAGGTCAACGACTCTCAGGCCTTCGAGTGGACCTCCAGTCATTTGTCCTCCCTCGGTAGGCGTAAGTGGCGGCGCCGTTCGAAGTTAGCGAGTTTCGCGGGCGGCCGGCCATGCGCCACAGTGGTGTCGTGGCGAACAACGACGGCCGGCGATCCCCGACGGCCGCTGATGTGAGGTCCTCGCCGAACCTCTTCGAGCACGCATTGGCAGAAAACCTCCGAGCGAGAGGGCCGCTTGCTGCCAGGCTGCGGCCTCGTCGTCTCGAGGACGTCGTCGGCCAAGACCACCTTCTGGGCCCGAGAGGAGTTCTCCGGGCGCTCGTCGACACCCGACGCCTGACGTCGCTGATCCTGTGGGGGCCTCCCGGTACAGGAAAGACGACGATCGCGCGGCTGCTCGCGGACTCCGTCGGCGCCGCATTCGAAGCGCTGAGCGCCGTGACGGCCGGGGTCAAAGACGTGCGGGACGCGACGGAGCGGGCTCGGGGGCGCCTCGGCGAAACGTCGATCGCGACGGTGCTACTCGTCGATGAGGTGCACCGCTTCTCCAAGTCCCAGCAGGACGCCCTACTTCCGAGCGTCGAGGACGGCACTCTCACCCTGATCGGAGCTACGACAGAAAACCCTTACTTCGAGGTCAACGGACCCCTCCTCTCCCGCTCCACCCTGCTGCGGCTGGAACCTCTAAGCGAGCCGGCTTTGAAGTCCCTGCTCGAGCGGGCACTCACTGCCGAAGATGCGAGGATCGCTCCCGACGCTGCCGACGCACTGGTCGGCTCGGTCGGCGGTGACGGTCGAGCCCTCCTCACGACCCTCGAGGTAGCTATCGCCGTTGCTGGCGACTCACGCCACGTGAAGTTGGGTGACGTGGAGACTGCCCGCTCCGCCAGGGCGATCACTTGGGGCAGGGACGACCACTACGACGTAGTGAGCGCCTTGATCAAGTCGATCAGAGGGTCCGACCCTGACGCGGGCCTGCACTGGCTTGCGAGGATGATCGTCGCGGGGGAAGACCCGCGTTTTATCGCGCGGCGCCTGGTCGTGCTCGCGAGTGAGGACATCGGCATGGCAGACCCGACGAGCCTGCTTGTGGCTACAGCAGCAGCGCACGCCGTCGAATATGTGGGTCTCCCCGAGGCGCAGCTGAATCTCGCCCAAGCCGTGGTTCACCTGTCGATGGCCCCTAAGTCCAACAGGACAGCACTGGCGGTCTGGTCGGCGCTCGAAGACGTTCGCGCTAGGCCTGCGGGTCCGGTTCCGGCACACCTGCGCGACAGTCACTATGCGGGGGCTGCCGATCTCGGCCACGGGGAGGGCTACCGCTATCCCCACGACTTCGAGGGCGGTTGGGTCGAGCAGCGTTACATGCCCGAAGGCCTCGACGCACGGCGATACTACGAGCCGTCGTCCCAAGGCGCAGAGAAGGACCTTACGACCCGCAGCCGGTCAACCCGGTCTGCGGCTGGCCCAGCGCAGCGCCCTTCCGGCGAAACGGGTTGAAGGACGGAGCGTCAACAGTCCGACGGCGGCTATGGCCCCGAGGGCCGGGAGAGGACTCCGCAGGGCCGGGGGAAGGAGGAGGTATCCGAGCGTGGCGACGCCTACCAGAGCGAGGGCGACCTTAGCGGTTGCCTCATTGCGAAGGGCTCTGGTGATATCCCATCGAGCGCTCCTGTGCCCCTTGCCGGACGCTACGAGCATGACCACGAAGAGGGCGCCGCTAAGAGCGGCTCCGATGGCGATGCGCACCGGAGAGGCCACGTCAGGGGTTACCAACACCCAGCTTGCGAGTCCGGCGAACGCCAAGGTCAGTTCTCCTGCCCCAACGAGCAGAAGCGCTGCCTGCGCTAAGAGCAGATAAGAGCTCCACAGGATCGGACTTGCCAACAGGCTCGCCAGTATGAGCAGGCCTAGCACCTGCTTGTCGGCGAAGCGGTGCCGCCGGCCCCAAAGTAGGGCGAGCCCCGCCGCGACGAGCAACGGTGCGATCTTCGTGGCAGAAGGGACAGCGACCCCGAGGGCGCTCAGCATGGAGGCGAGCGACCAGCTGTGGGTCACCTCGTTTCGCTCCAGGACTCCCAGCATCGCAACATAGCTGCGCGCTCCGACAGGGCCGACGATGATCCCCGCCCCGATCAAGGAGGCAGCGGTGAGCGACGCTGCCACAGCGCTGCGGTATCGCTTCGTGACCAATGGCCAGAGGATGAGCGGCAGCAGGAACAACTTGCCCGCACCGATCAGGCCGATCAGGACGCCGGCGAGGATCGGATGCCGGTCCCTGCATCGCCACGCAAGCCCGAGACCGAGCATCAAAAAGGCGTTGATCGTGCCCATCTGCAGTCCGACGATCGTCGTGGCGCTCGCAAGCACCAAGACCGGCACGAGCGGTTCGCGCCGACCGAGCAGGCGGCAGCCGCCGACGACCGCCCCCACGGACGCTATTTCGCAGAGAACCTCCGCAACATGCAACGGGAGCAACGCAACGGGAGCGAAGATCCACGCCACGAACAGCGGGTACACGAAGGCGTGCCCCGTCAGAAACGTGCTCGAGTGGACGGAGGAGTAGGGGCTCACCCCGTCGAGGACGGCTCGGCCCGCCCGGATGAAGACGAGCAGGTCGAAAGGCGGGAGCAGGTTGGCGAAGAGTGCAGCGATGAGAGCTGTCACTGCGAGGATCGGAACACGGTACCGGGCTCCCCCTCGAAGCCAACCGAGTCGATTCGGTGACGTCACGGCCGCGGCGTTTCGGCCTGGATCGAGGTCGTCGTGAAGCTGGAGGAGAGCGGAGGAAGGGACATCAGCCCAGCCAGCATATTTTCCGCCGGCGCTTCCGCTGGGCGCGCCCACATAGATTCCGGGCCCCTTTCTCCAAGGCTTTTCCAAGGCGAAAGCCAGAGGATCCCAAAGGATGTCTAAGTCCGCGCTCAGGGCTGCGAACGATCATCGAGTTGTCGAAGCGGTGCCGGTGCTGCCGGCCGACGTCCAATGCAACTACGAAAGGATGTAAAAAAATGACCAATCAGCCTTACGATCAGCCCTTCGAGGCGCCTAAACGCCCGAAGAGGAAAATGTCCCGTGCGGCGGCCACCGTGGGCCTCACCGCCCTCCTCGGCTTCGGGGGTGCCGGCGCAGCGTTCGCTCTCTCTGGTTCTCCTTCCACTCACAGCTCGTCGGCGTCGCTGGCGACGTCGACTTCCTCTGGGTCATCGGCCAGCTCCTCGTCCAGCTCCTCGGGCTCGACACCCACACCGGCGCCCCTCGGAACCCCCGGCCACTTCGGTCCCGGCGGCTTCGGCGGCTTCGGCGGCCCGATGATGGGAGGCGACGTCCTGCACGGGGTGTACACCGTCAAGACCGCCTCGGGCGCCTACCAGACGGTCGAGAGCCAGGTTGGGACCGTCAACTCTGCGTCGTCGACTTCCATCACGGTAACGAGCGCCGACGGTTACAGCCACACCTACGCTGTTACCTCCTCGACTGTCGTCGACTCACAGGCGAACGGGATCGGCGCAGTCGCGGCTAAGGACACGGTACGAATCAGCGCTGTGACGCAGTCTGGAACTGAAACGGCGACGTCTATAACCGACGTCACCAAGATCGGCGCTAGCAGGACTGCGTTCGGGTTTGGACCCCCGCCTGCGGCTCCCGCATCCAGCGGGGCTGCTGCCTGATCCAACGCGCCGGCTACCCCACAATTGGCAGCCCGGCTAAGACCTGGCCTCGCGGCTACGCCCGCTTCGCGCCCGGGTGATTCTTCAACTGGAGGCTCACCCGGGCACGCGTGCACCGCCTCGTAAGGGTCGCGGATCAGTCGGAGGGAGTCTGGTCGCTCGGGCGTTCCAGCGAACCTCCGGGGGCATCGGGCTCCCACGATCGGGCGTCAACGACCCCCGACCGGCCGTCAACGACCCCCGAGGCGCCGTAGGGGAAGCGGTGCACTTGTCCCGCGAGGCGGTTGCCGACAAGCCTAACAACGAGTCGGCGAACCGGGGCGAGCATGAGGCTGAGGCCGATCGCGTCGCCGACGAAGCCTG
>JAKBBS010000107.1 GCA_021808425.1 Actinomycetes bacterium | reverse complement strand
CCCGTCACCGTCACCCGCCAAAAATCCAGCACGGCCGGTCATAACCCCAAGTGAAGAAGCCACCCAGCTAGAAGTTAGACCTCAAATCGCGAGCAGCGCCACAGAAGAACTTCGGGTGTTACCGCCCTGCGCTCTGGGAGTGCCCCGCTTGACTGAGCTGCTTCTGCCCGGCCGTTCGGTAGCCCTGGCGTGAACCGAGGTCACTTCCTGGGGGCAGGAACCCTTTGAGCAACTGGTGGCCGAGCGGCTCAGAAGTCCACTACCTCACAGTTTCGATCAGCTGGTCCGGTCTCAAAATCAAGTAGCGAGGCCAAGTCCTGACATCGAGGGGGCGAGGGGGCTCAGCGGCCTCGGGCCCTACTCGGAGCGTCGCTATCGCTCTTCGCTGGTGGTGGGATGCCGTCGAGGACATCACCGGACGTGATCGAGCCGCCGTCGGACGCTACACCAAGCGAAGGAAGTTCAAGGCGGCGTTCGATCAACGTGTCGTAGTTGAACGTTACGATTCTCGCCTGGCGCACATGCCAGACGCTGACGAGATCGAGCAGCCACGACGGCACCTCAGCCACCCGCTCCTCGCACTCGACCAGCACTCGACCAGTACGGCCCGCATAGACTTGTCCAACTCCGAATAGCGCTCTGCGCCTAAGGTTCTCCGCGCTCGACATGTACGGCTGATCCTCGGCAAACCCGCGAGCCACCCCTCGAATCCCCTCTCGCCGAGACGCCTCTCGGACCATCGGGCCTCGGCGAAATCTCGCGGTGCCGCGGTTCCTAAGCGCGCTGTAGCCCGCCGTCCGAGCTGTGCGGTGTCAGGGAATCGGTGTTCGTCGCCCATCTCCTCCGACACCGCAATCGAGAAGCCGGCTCCTAGAACGAACACGTCCCCGCCGGGGCCAGACCAACACGGGTCGATCCCCGCCCGGTCCCACGCTGGCACCCGCGAGCGGACGGCCATGGCTTAAAGTCCGCCAGCTCTCGACTGCCCTCGTTCGGTGATTCGTGGGTTCGTGGTGAATTCGTGCGGGGGTTGTTCGCAACTTGATAGGCCGGTCCCAGGCGACGTTCACGGCACGCCGAGCGTCTGATTGGGTTCTCTCCCGACTCCCCGACCGCTTGGCGGTGACGCAGCACATGTGGGAGCATCTGTGACGGTGAGCCAAGACCAGCGGATCTCGACTCGTTTACGTGCCGGGAGGAAAGCGAGATGGGTGACTGGCAGTATCGCAGCCGCCGTAATTGCCGCGTCCGCCGGAGTAGGTATCGCAGCGGCAGCATCATCGCCGGCGCACCACAAGGAAGCGCCGCTCGAAACGCTTGCCCACTCGACCGCCACGGTGTCCCCGCGGCTGCCGGTAGCGGCGGGTCCAAATCTGTGCGGCCCGTGGTCCGCGGCCAGCGCCGTAGGCATGCGCAAGCTAGTGGCAGCCCACGGGGTGCTCCAAGTGTGCATGAAGGTAGGGTCCGCTTGGGTTCTTATCGCGGACTCACCGTCCCACGTGACCGAGGTGGGAACAGTTCAGTGTGGCACGAACACGAATTGCCTCGACGGTGCGAACCCCCATGACTTGAACGGGTTCACCTGGAGTGACGGCCCTACCGGCCGGCACTTGGGGCTTCTTCAAGTGCGGGGGAACGACCTACTTTTTGCCGACATGCAGGGCGGGGAGTCCTTCAACATATTGACATCCACCTGGGCGCCGCTCTCGCCGCGAAAGACGCCGTGACAGAATCCGGGGACACGCGCCGCGTTTCAGCCGAAACCGCTCGGATGCGCCTCCTTCCCGGCCCAGCCCTGAACACAAGCCGTCCCTAGTCGCCCTGTGGGCCGCAGCAGGGCTGGCGAGCGGGCCACGCTCGGCCGTTGAGGGTGACATCGCGGCGAGTTCGATTTGATGTGGTAACAGTGGCCTTCTCGGCGCTCTACATATTGTGAGGGCAGTGGAGCCGAGCGAAGCGGTCGGAACCGATACCTTCGTTGCCTGGTACCGGTCGGTGGAGCCGCGGCTGAGGTTAGCTCTCATGGCCGCGTACGGCCGAGAGCGCGGCCATGAAGCCACCGCGGAAGCGCTCGCTTGGGCCTGGGAGCACCAGGATCGCCTCGCAGGGCTAGAAAAACCCGTCGCGTACCTGTATCGCGTGGGCCAGTCCCGGACGCGGGTTCGTCGGCTGCGGATCCTTCATGGGCGGCCCGAGTGGCCAGATCCGTGGGTGGAGCCCGCACTCGCCCGGGCCTTGGCGAACCTGACCGCACGCCAGCGGATCGCGGTGGTCCTCGTCCACGGCTACGGGTGGACCTTCATCGAAGTAGCCGAACTCCTCGGTGTCAAAGTCACAACCGTTCAGAACCATCTCAACCGCGGGCTCGCACACCTGCGGTCTTTCATGGAGGTATCACCGGATGACTGATCTACGCGAAGCGATCCGCCGGGCATTCGATCCGACGCCGGCCGTGGGCTTGGAGCAGATCATGGCGGCCTCCCGGCGCAGCCATCGGCGTCACCGCCGAATGGCTACCTTCGCCGCCGGCCTGAGCGCGTTCGTTGCGGTCCTCGCCGTGACAGCCGTCGTCCTCCGCAGCAACCACGTCACCAAAGTGACAACCGGCGCCGCCCCGCAGACCGCGCACGGAGGCACCCAACCAAACCCCACCCCTTCCACCCGCACAGCATCGGTCCAGCTCCCCAGGCCAGGCTCTTTCGACCAGATCACGACTTCCTCCGCCGGCGAGCTTCTGCTCGGCGGAGTAGCAGCGAACACGTCGGGCGGTACCACCTCACCGACCTGCCTGACCGCAACCGTCAACCCGCAGACCCTGGCTGTCTCCCGGCCAGTCTCGACACCTTGCACCGATCCCACCAGTCCAAGTCGCAAAGTAGGCACGGTCACCCGCTACCACAAAGGCGGCCCAACGGGACTAAAGGCCGACATCACGATCGCCACGGTGACCAGCACCGGCCAAGTGACCGAGGGCCCGGTCGTGATGACCTACACAGACTGCTCTGACTGTCGGCCGGTCAGCGTCTACGGAGATGGGCTGGTGTGGATCTACGACAACAGCACTCCCCGCGGCGCAGAAATAGTCGAGGTCTCAGACACAACCGGCGCGCTCATCGCCACCATCTCGATGCCCAAACTGTTCCGTCCGCTCCTAGCCGCGAACCAACAAGGGCTCTACATCGCCAACTCCCTTCAGAGCGGTCAAGCACCCGGCGAGCCGCCTCCGAGCGCACTCTACCGACTAGCCCCCGACGCCAAGGCACCCGCCGTCGTCGTCGCCGACACCTCGCTGCTCGCCTGCTGGCTCACCGCTGACCCCGGTCACCTGTGGATCGGAATGGGAACCCACAAGCACGGATGCGCCCAGCAGACGATCTGGCGGCTCGACGGCGCAAACCCAAAGCCCGCCTTCGAAACCCCCACCCACACCTACCTCCCCCAGCCAGTAGGCAACCTCACAAGCGGGCTTTGGACCGTCATCTGGCCACAGAACACGTCGACCTCCCCCGTCACCGCCACACCCGAACTCGTCCACATCGATCCGAGCACCGGCAAGGTCACCGTGACCGCAACGCTACCAGCCATACAAGTCAACACCTACAGCGACGGCATGCAACCCTCGACCGGGACTCTCCTGCACGGATACCTATACCTGCTCGAGCCACCAGTGAACAAGGCCGGCGGCTACACAACCCTCCTACGAATCGATACCACGCCATCCTGACAGGGATAGACCTACAGCAGCTACTAACACCCCGAGCTGCCAGCCGGCTAGTCCCCCACGGCGGACGAGACGCTTGTGGCGACGACGAGGACCGACGAAAGCAGTGACCGCCAGATCCCAGCAGTAGAAATCGCGTAGCTGTCGGAGCCGACCGAACGCACAGTGTAGGTAGGCAGGCGATCCGGTTACCACGTCAAAGCGGGAACCCGCGTGCACGAGAACGACCTGCCGAAACTGGCGAGTTGCCTTCGCTCCGAGCTTTCCCTTCGACAGGAAAAAGGGCGTCCCTGACACGATCGGGATCAGGGACACGGACTCGACCCGTAGCAGCCAGCACACGGGTTCACCAAGGGCCGCGTCCATCAGCGATCCGCCGGGGTCATCCATCCCAAAGCTCAACCGATAACCCCAAGCTATCTACTGTGCCAATGTTGTGCGACCTTCCGAGGCGCCCCTGCAAAGCGAACAACCCTTGCGGCTGCCGGGAAAGTAATAGGTAGATTCAGATCGGCGAGGGCGCATAGGCGTTGGTCTTGATGAAAGCCGGGCCCCACTTCGGATCCCACATGTAAAAATATAAGTGATTCGCGAAGGCCGTCTGCCGGCCCAACTCCATGTACGGGTGGACCGCCTTCTCCTGCCCCGTCGCCGGCCACGACCGCCACACCGATGCCCTTTCCTGGGCGATCCCGATCAGCATCACCTCCCCGTCGCCGCCTTCCTTGGAGCTCCCAGTTCTTGAACTGCACCACCGGGATCCCGTTCACCTCCCCGAAGCGGTGGATGTCCTTCACGTAGCCGTCGCCGATCTTCCCGAACGCCGCCGAGGAGGGGATCGGGAAATGCAACCCGGATACTACGACAGACCGCAACGGGCCGTTCCTGGCGGTATGAGGCTCGCTCGCTTCGACTACGGGACGGCGATGCCCTCGACGGGAGCATTGAGGTGGATGCCTCCCATAGACCCGTAGAAGCGGGCGTCGCCGAAGCTGAATACACCACCGTCGGCCGCCACCTCCCAGTAGCCGTTCCCGCTCGGAGTGGCTGCCATGGCAACGATCGGCGCGTTCAGCTGCATCCCGGCGGTCGACCCAAACGACGGGGCTCCGCCGAAAGCAGCGACTGCCCCGTTTGCGCTTAAAAGCCAGTAGCCGCCGTACGCGCTGGCCGTAATGCCGATCGTCTTAGTGGCGCCGGCTCCAGAGACGACGCCCACCGAGTTACCGAAATAGCTTGCGTCACCGAAAGAGAACACCCCGCCATCTTGGGCAACCAGCCAATAGCCACGCCCGTCCGGTGTCGTTGCGATGCCATCGACGGGGGCATTGAGGTGGATGCCTCCCATAGACCCGTAGAAGCGGGCGTCGCCGAAGCTGAATACACCACCGTCGGCCGCCACCTCCCAGTAGCCGTTCCCGCTCGGAGTGGCTGCCATGGCAACGATCGGCGCGTTCAGCTGCATCCCGGCGGTCGACCCAAACGACGGGGCTCCGCCGAAAGCAGCGACTGCCCCGTTTGCGCTTAAAAGCCAGTAGCCGCCGTACGCGCTGGCCGTAATGCCGATCGTCTTAGTGGCGCCGGTTCCAGAGACGACGCCCACCGAGTTACCGAAATAGCTTGCGTCACCAAAAGAGAACACCCCGCCATCGTGGGCAACCAGCCAATAGCCCCGGGCCACCAACGACGTCTTCGCCTGGGCGGGCACCACGAATCCTAATCCACACCCCACCATCGCCAACGCAATCAGCACCGGCAGCAACCGTCGGGGTATCACTAGTGACCTCTCCGAAAACCCGACGGGAACAGATCCTCTGACTGTCTATCAACCAGGTCGTCCACCTGGCTCTTAGGCCCGCAGCCCGGCCGGAGAAGACTCACGATTGTGTCTACAACTGGCCGATCGATCGTGGCGTCTGGGCGTGTAGTGAAAATTCGGAGATCGCCGCGAAGCATCGCGACTCCGGGGTCAGTCTGCATCCGAGAGGTGAGATCGATGTCCTCAACTCGGAGGTTGATTCCCTCGGAAGCCCGAATACCGGTGTCGATGAAGAGCCGGAGCAGCGCAGCGTCGCGCATCTGCTCGAAGGAGCTGCCTGTCGTCGATCCCAGTAGCCCCCGAGTCAGCTTCGTGGCATCGGTCGAGAGCCCGGAGCTAATCAAGAAGTCGATCAGCTGGACGAGGCTGTCGCAGTACGTCTCGATAGTCCGCGGCGCCTTGTTGGCGGCACGAAGACTCAGCGTAAAGCTCGCGAGCAAGTCGGTGAGGTCGACTCCCCTGGCACTCCTTGAAGCGGTCTTGCCGACCATGAAGCCCTCCTTCTGGCCGGCCAACTCATGCCGGCGGAGGACCGTTTGATGCCCTCCAGGCGCCCCAAGCTACACCGCGTTATCTACTGTGTCAACGTTGTGCGATCCTCCGAGGCGCCTTAACAAGGCCAAGAACCCTTATGGTTGCTGGGAAAAGTGGAGACGACTGTGAAAATCATGCCAGCCTATGGTTGGTGACGGTGCCCGTCGCACCAGCGGAGCGAACCCAGCTATCCGTTAGGTGCGCTCCTCGAAGCCACCACGTATCCCGTAGCGGCACCCCGAGCGCGCGCAGTTTTTAGTAGCGCCGCTCGTCGGGGAAGTCGTCGGCGCGCCGAAACGGGCCGTGCCACCAGAAGCCGCCGTAACGAGTAGTGACAGACGCCGACGCCTCGTGTACGGTCTAGAGCCGAGGAGGGCATCGCCCAAGTCGCCCAGCGCAGACAGGTCATCCTCGCTGATCGAGCGGCTCTCCATGTTGTCGGCGAAACGGCGGAGCCGTGCCGCCGAGTAGCGCCGGTTCGAGCCATTGAAGGTCGCCGACAGCTCCCCGCCGACCCATCGGCGAAGCTCGTCGGGTGCGCCGAGCAAACCTTCAAGCGCCTCATCGAAGTAGCGGCCCTCAACAAGACGGTACAGGTCCTGCATGTCCGAGCCGACCTTGTGAGGATAGTTTCCGGAACGTCGTCTGGGAAGCGAGACCGTCTTAAGCGCTACCAGCGCTGGCAGCGACGCGACCCGCAGCGACACCTTCGCCACTGTCCGTTGCCCGTCCACGGCGGACAACTCGACCGCCGAGGCGGTCGCCATAGTCCATCGGCGAGCCAGAGCAAAGGCCCGGTCCGAGGGATGCGCCGGCAAGTCGACGCCGTCAGTGGACTCCATCACGTCGATCTCGACCTCGGGATGCTGCAGCTGAACCTTTGCGGCGCTGAGGCGCTCGGCGTGACCAGCGGCGAGCAGCTCTATCAGGCGCGGCTGGTCGTCGCTGACCGTGTCGATATCATTCGTCGCGCGGTGGGTCCGGCCGAGACGGACGTTGACGGCCAACCCGCCGGCGAGCACCCACACCGGCCGACCGGAAGCAAAGCCAAGGTATGCACGAACGCGGCGACGCGACCGGTGGCGTCGTCGGCCAACACCACGACATCACCAGACACGCTCGACCCCCAGGGGAGGCTTCCAGCGCTCGAGGATCTCCCGGCCCCGCGACAGGTCCCGGGCGAGATCCAAGGCCACGACCACCCACGAGGCGGTAGGCCACGGCGTTGACGGGCGCATCACTCGCGCCGTGCACACCAACCGTGCCGGGGAGACGCTCACCGTCGCGCCTCGCTCCTCGCCCGGACCCGGCCGGCCCAAAATCGACACCGCCCGGTCGACGAACATACGCGACGGCACATAGAAGTCGGGCGGATAGTTACTAGCCGCCACTACCGGCATGCCCCAAGCGGCCGCCGCGGCCGTGTCGGTAAGCGCCCAGCCAACCGGCTCCAGCGCCCGATCGCCGGTCACACCGCCCTCCCCGAGACCAAGCCGCAACCGGCCGGACCGAGCGGCCTGTCCCAGCGACGGCGCCTCTGCCAGCGAAACGGTCTCATGCCGCCAAGCCCCGGCCAACTCCCAAAACAGATCCGGGCAAAGCGGCTCGTTGCGCGACGTCACCAGCCCCTCGCCCCGAAGACGGTCAAGAGCAGCCGAAACCGTGCTCGGCGCCCGGTTGAGGACACGCGCCAGCTCTCGGACACCCACAATGGCGCGAGGAGCCCCGAGCAAAACAATCGCGGCCTCCTTAGCCACCTCACCCGCCAGGACCCCCGTCGACGGCGAACGGCTCCCGAGCGTCGCGGTCACCGACGAGTCGATACGCAACCCAGGCAGAAAAAGCCGCAAATGACCCTGGCCGTCATAAAAACCGACACCGCAGTCCCGCAAGTCGGCCCTCGCCCCCTCGCTGATCCGCTCGGCAGCAACAAACAACGGCAGCACACTGCTACAAGCGAGGTCGCGCAGCGACGCCACATCGCGAACTCCGACAGAAACTCTCACCACGGCCACGACACACTCGCCGCCCACCTCGAGCGCCACATCAAACATCTCCCCCGTCTCGACGTCCAGTCCCACCCCGACGTCGACCCCAACCTCCACGAACGCCGCCAACACCCGCTCGACAACCGACTCGATCAGCTCACCGCGGCTACGACCCACACCCCAACATACACCGTTCGCTGTTCGTCTACACACGAACACCGAGCAGCATCACCTCCCGTCAAGGCCGGCGGCTGGCCGAGATCGGCCGAGATGCCCTAAAGGAGTACATCGGCCGGCACCGAGAAGCGTCCTAACACGGCATCGCTGGACCCCGAAAGCCCGATCCGATACTGCGCCCACGGTCAGTGCGCAGGTGGCAGCTCGAACTCCGACGAAGATCGGGCCGCAGCGCATACGCTCTGCTGGTCGCGAGCAGTATTGCGGGATGGGTCGGCGATCTCGCCGATGAGAACCCCGCTCGGACGAGCGAGTGGAGATAGGTGGCGAGCCTGCGATGATACTTGCCCGCTGTGCCTCGGACGCCCACGGTTAAGGGCGTCACAGACGTTCGTCGAATTCGGTTTCCCACGGCCGCACGTCGAGCTGGATGTGGCGGCGTGGAGAGCGAGGCGACAGGAGGGCCGATGATCGCAGCGAACCAGCCGCGGAGGCGCAGCAGTCGCCTGCGCGGCAAGCATAGTGGCGTCGAGGTCCTAAACGACTTATCAATCATTCGGGGTGCCCTAATGGATTGGCGGGATAGAGATCGCTGAGTTGGTCGATAGCTCCATGGAGACGAATTCCGCGCCGGTCAAAACACAGGGAACCGACCCTCTCCCGGATGTTGCATGACGGTTTCAAATGACGTCCAGCGGGCGACACCAACCAACAGATTCGGGTCCTTCCGGCTCGGCTAAGTACGTGTGGTGTTGCGCTTCCCTATTCGAACTCCCGACAACTTCGACGTCAGATAAGTCCCTTTCCGATTTAGGCTGAACCCCGTAGGCCTCGGTATCCCGGCCATTGATATAATCTCAGAGATAAGCTAGGGATGAGATTGCACGTATGTCATTACGGCGTGCTATCCTGCAATCCGAGAGTCCCGAAGGAGGATAGATAGCCGAGGAAACTGACCTGCAGTTGAGCGGCACTGCCAAAGGCCTCATGGCCTTTCTGGACTGGTCGAGTCGGAAAGGCGAGCTCAGTCCTAACACCGCGGCGTCGTACAAGACCGCTGTTACGCAAGTCTTTGAAATCGATGGTGACACCTGGGGCTCCACGGCGATCCGAGAGCTGGACGTTGCCCGGCAACTCGATCGTTTCGCTCGCCTCCGAGCGAGCAAGTACAACCCGACGAGCCTCCAGACGTATGGGAACCGCTTCAAGGCAGCTATCGCCAACTACACCAAGTACCTTGAGAATCCGGTAGAGTTCCGGGCACCCGGGTCGAGGGTGTCCCGGACGAAGGGTCCCGACAAGCCCGTCAAGAAAGCCAAGCAGACTGGTCGGTCGACCGGTGGCCCAGAGACCGGATCGGCCCCAGACAAGGTCGCGGGACTGAGTTCTGATCTGGTTCAGTATCCATTTCCTCTTCGATCAGGGGTCTTGATCTACCTCTCCCTACCTCGCGACCTCCGTCGCAGTGAGGCCCAGCGCATCGCGGCGTTCGTTGCCAGTCTGGCGATCGATCCCGTGCCGGAACTCGGCGCGGGAAGGTCCGGGGGCACGTGACGGCGCCGGGTTCGGGCACCCCCCAGCCCTGGCTAATCCATTTCTTCCAACGTCACTCCGATAGCGATGCTTCGCAACGGACGCCGACCGTTGAGTATCTCGACTCGGTGCCTATCACCGTCGCTGCGGAGTTCGATGCGATCTTGGCGGCGGTCGCAGCGGCGCCGCCCCCGTCGTTCTCCGGCGGAGGAAAGTGGGAAGCCATGCACGGCGACATGACAGGCATCCACGAGGTCCGCGTCAAATCAGGCGGCGTGAACTACCGGCTCTTCTGTCTGCTGATCCGCACGTCGGAGAAGCTCGAGGGACCGAGTATCGTCTGCCTAGACGGACTCACCAAGCAACCGAGGACGGCCGCACACCCCCGCGAGTACGCCCGGATCAGGCAGTACGTCTCCGAGTTTCGGAAGTACGGAAAGGTGCTTCAGTAACGGATCCCGGCGTGCTCCGATAACGAGGAGTTAGCATGGTCGAGCGCTCGGTCACCTCCTCTTGTGGCATTACTGAGATACGGAGATCAAGGGCGTCTGCGATGGCGACCAGCGTTACCAACGTTGGATTCTTCTGTTGCTGGGAAAACAGTCTCCGCACCGCCGCCGCCGGCATGTTCGCGCGAGCTGCTACGTCCGCCTTGGACAAGCCAAGTTCTTGACGTCTCGCGTCGAGGGAACGCACAACGTGGTCGAACATGGCGATGCGCCGCGATGCCATCTGGTAGGCCTCACCGTACTCCGGCTCAGATCGGAGTCTTGCGAAGCGGTCCTCGGCCGCGGTTCTTGACTTCATAAGGAAAGTGTAACATTTACGACACGCAGTTTCCAGCGCGCCCCGGTGTTGCTTGGCATTGCAGTCCGGCGGTAAGATTTGCCGCCTCGGGGCCTCCGAGAACGGTACGGAACGCCGAGAGCGCAACTAGTCCCCAGTTGGCCGTATTCATCTGGTGAAGTTTCACTCCTGCGAGGACGTAGAGCGCTGCCCACCCCAGGAAGCCGACACCACACGCCCGGCGCGTCGTAGACGGTGGTCCTGGCCCCGTTAGCCACCGAAGCTCCCGACGATCCAAGAGCCGCAAGCCGCAAGCCGCAAGCCGCAAGCCGCAAGCCGGGGAACCTATGTCGCTGCCCATGAAGCCATCCGTCCGGTAGGCAGGCCCGCCGACAGAGGACCATCAGATGGCCTCCACACCATCCGGGCTACCCACGTATCTACTGTGCCAGCGCTGTGCGACCCGCATTGGGACCCTCGCAAAAGCGAACAACCCTTGTGGCTACTGGGAAAAGTGGAGACGATGGGACTCGAACCCACGACCCCCTGCTTGCAAAATATCGAGGCGTGAACGCTGTGCCTACCAGGACTTTCCCAGCTCACGGGCGAATGCTGTGCGCAAAGTTATCGGGTGAGACCAAAACGCTTTGATCCCGTCACGCGAACGGCTCGAACGGCTCCGGGTCGCGGCTACAAGCCGCTGGTAAATCGCGCCCCACGGCAGCGATCGTAGCGATCCGAAGACGCCCGGCGACAGTGACCACGCTGGTGTCGACTAGTTGAAGTCCCTCTGGGCGCGGAATCGTGAGCCGCGACTCCCGGCGAAGAGCTGGCACTGCTACGCGGCGTCGACCTCAGCCTCGCCGCGATCGAGTCTGTGGTCGCTGAACTCTCCACGGGCGTT
>JAKBBS010000106.1 GCA_021808425.1 Actinomycetes bacterium | reverse complement strand
ACCGCGCCGAGCGAGCCCAAGCGGACCGCGCCTATGCCATGAATCTGGCCGCTGTCCGCAAAGCTTTCAATCTCACTCAAGTCGAGCTCGCCCGCAGCATGGGCGTCTCGCAGGCGGCGATCACCAAGCTGGAACACCAAGACGACATGCTCCTGTCCACTTTCTCTTCCTACATGCGTGCCCTGCACGGTCGAGTCAGGCTCGTTGTTGACTTCGGTGATGGCCAAGAAGTCGAGGTCGCCCTCCAGCCGCCTCGCCGTGCTTCTGCCTGAACGCGGACGATGCGCGTCGAGATGTGGGGGCGGGAGTCCTGGTTGGACGGCTGTCGTGTAGTTGCTGGGCTTGCATGCGCAGCGGAAACGGCCGATTCCTGGCGAGCCCATTTTCGACCCAGTGAACTGCGGGCCGCGTAGCTTGGTCGGGTGTCCGGTGCGTCGTGGAGCGAGCTCGTCGACTCTCTCACCGTCGATGCCTACGCCGGCGGGCAATTGACGGCTTTTCTCGCGGGCTCGACGGGGACGTCGGTTTTGCCGTGTGGTGCCACGGTCCTCGACCTCGAGACGGTCGGGCGATGAGATCGGGCGGGGGACGATGAACAGGCCCAGCGGGGCCGACGAAAACTGGGTGATCGCTGGTGACGGCTTGGCGGAGGTGAGGCGTCTCCGGGTCGAGTTGGCGGCGGCGAAGGCCGAGATCGACCGCCTCGTCGAGGAGAGTGAGCGGCTCCGGTCGGCGCGGCCCGAGGCCGCCTCGGCATCGGCTCACCGCTCGCAGCGGGCGCCGAGGCTGTTCCTTCCTTCAGAGGAGGCGTCAGGCGGAGTCGACGGGCGCTCCGCACCGGACGACAAGATCCGTCTGTTCCGGTCGCTGTTCGGGGGACGTTCCGATGTTTATGCTCAACGATGGGAGAACCCCTCCAGCGGGAAGTCCGGTTGGTCACCGGTCACGCTCGATCGGCGCTGGCCCGACACCCCTCACCGCTACGCACCTTTGGACGACTCGGTCGTCGACGCCCACCTGTCGGGTCGCATCGTCGCCGGCGTGTACCCGTTGATCGACGGTGACCGTTGTTGTTTCCTCGCGTGTGACTTCGACAAGGGAACCTGGCTCCTCGACGCGCTGGCGTTCCTCGAGGTGTGCAACGAGGTCGGGGTTCCTGCCTGCCTCGAGCGGTCAAGGTCTGGCAACGGGGCGCACGTATGGGTCTTCTTCGACGAGCCGGTCGAGGCCGCCGTCGCCCGGAGACTCGGGACCGGGTTGCTGCGCGAGACCATGGCGGTCCGCGTCGAGATCGACCTGACAAGCTACGACCGGCTCTTCCCGTCCCAGGACTTCGTGCCGCAGAAGGGATTCGGCAACCTCATCGCCCTGCCGCTGCAGGGCGGAGCTCGCAAACAGGCAAACACGGTCTTCCTCGACCCGGCGACGATCGAGCCGTGGCCCGACCAGTGGGCGTTCCTGGCCGCAGTCCGGCGACTCCCGGCTGCTGAGGCGAAAGGCATCGGCGACAGCCTTCGCGTCAGCGCCGGTCCTGGGTCGGCCGGCACGGCCACCATGGCGCGCAGGAAGACTCCCGGTCCCCCTCCGCCTCCAGTGGTCACCGCCAGGCTCGACGCGATGCTCGCCATCGACAGGATCGGCCTGCCCCCAGCGCTCATAGCATCGCTCAAACATCTCGCGTCGGTACACAACCCGGAGTTCCACCAGCGAGAACAGCTACGGCTGTCGACCTGGAACACGCCACGAATGGTCCGATGCTACGAGGAGGACCTCGATCGCCTTCTCGTACCCCGAGGCCTTCTCGAAGAAGCCGCCAGGATCATCGAGTCAGCTGGCAGCAGGCTCAAGGTGGACGACGGGCTTCCGGTCTCACCTACGAGGCCGTTCACCTTCATCGGCGAGCTCACTTCCGCGCAAGAGGACGCCGTCGCAGCGCTCGCAGCTCATCATCTTGGGGTGCTCGTCGCGCCGACCGGGGCGGGCAAGACGGTCATGGCCTGCGCACTCATCGCACGGCTTGGCACCCCGACACTCGTGCTCGTGCACACCAAGACCCTCGCCGAACAATGGCGTCAACGACTCGGCGACTTGCTCGGCCTGAGGGGACGGGAGATCGGTCAGCTCGGAGCCGGGCGCACCCGGCGAAGCGGGGTTGTCGATCTTTTGACCTTGCAGACCCTGGCACGGCGCGAGGACCCCGCCGAGGTGTTCGATGGGTACGGTCTCGTCGTCGTCGACGAATGCCATCACCTCCCAGCGGTGACCTTCGAGCGGTGCGTCCGGAAAGCCGCCAACCGACGCTGGCTCGGCTTGACGGCGACCCCCCGCCGCCGGGACGGACTCGAGGGCATCCTGCACATGCAACTCGGGCCTACCCGTCACATCATGAGCGAGGATGCCGCAACGACGGTCCTGGTCCGCCGGGATCTCATCGTGCACGAAACCCTGACCGACCCCGACGAACCCGACGGGACACCGGTACAGACGGTCCTCGGACTGATCGCCGCCGATGCCGAGCGCACCCAACAAGTCTGCGCGGACGTCGCCGACGCCCATCAACGAGGAAGGAACGTCCTCGTGTTCACGGACCGCACCGAACACCTCGAAGCCCTCCGAGGCGAACTGACCCTGCGCCACGGCCTCGAAGCCGCCGTGCTGAAAGGCGGCACCGGAAAGAGACAGCACAAGGCCACCCTCGAACGCCTCCGACACGACGGACACCCCGTCCCTCTGCTGGCAACAGGCGCCTACCTCGGCGAAGGCTTCGATCTCCCCCAACTCGACACGTTGTTCCTCGCCTTTCCGATCTCCGGCCGCACCCGAGTTGTGCAGTACGTCGGCCGGGTCACCCGCTCGTATCCAGGCAAGACCAGCGTCGAGGTCCACGACTACCACGACAGCCTCCACCCCCTTCTCCGACGCATGCACCAACGCCGACTAGTCGCTCTCAAAAGCATCGGGTTCACTCCCAGCGCATCCACACCACACGGGTTCCGCTCAACGGTGTGAGACCAGCTGAGCCCACCGACGCCATCGCGCGCTCATCGCGCGTGAGTGCTCGTCCAGCACCGTCTACGGCCGTTCAAGACCGTCGGCTCCAGCATCGCCATCAGCCATTTCAAGCTGTAGAGGTCCATCCCTGTCCTGTTCGGGAAAGCTGATAATGCTGAGGCCGGTGGTTCGATTCCACCTAGCCCCACCCCTGACCAGGACTTTTGTACCTAGCCGGTGCGGGAGTCCTGGTCTTGCACCACATTGCACCACAAGAAGTCCAGCGCAGGTCGGCCGTCAGGGTGCGCCGGTGTGAGCGCAGCATCGTGACGACGATCAGACCAATCCGGGCAGAGCTGGTGACCGACGTGGCCGATTTTGTGGCCCGGGTGAAGCCAAATGTTGGCCCGGACGGCATGCGGTGGGTCCAGCCGTCTCTGACTTTCGGCGCACATGAACTGACCCGGATCAGCCGCTTGGTGTCGGGATTCGGGGCAACGCTCACATCGGACGTGGAAACAGCACTCGCGAGCAGTCAGGGGTCCGACAGCCAATAGGGCATGTCATGTGGGTGGTGGCGGCAGAGCCCGAGAAGACACTCCTGCGTTCCATCACCCCTTGGTGACCGCCCAGGCAATACCAACCCCAATCCGGTGTGCCGGTTTGGGGGAGCTCCGACTAGAGCAAAAGGTTCGTTTAGTATAAATCGCTTTCGATCAAACTTTTCCTTGGAAACTCGGGCAAGTCGTGTTAAAGCGCGCTGCGGTCAACTGTTAGGTAACTACGGCGCAACTGGTTGGGTAGTCGTCGGGTGTCTTGCCGACGTCAGTCTTCAGAGGGCGGGGAAATCATGATCAGGATGCGTCGGCTTATGGCTGTTCTAGTCGTGTCTGCCGGAGGGCCTATCTTTGCCCGTCCTTAGCGACCGCAGGAACGATGACGACGATCGATAGCCCGGGAATAACGGTGTCGCCCGTGAGCGGCCCGCCCGGCACCGTGGTGTCAATAGTGGTCCAAGATTGCAATCAACCGGTGGTTACTTTCACGTCTAAGACAGATCGCTTATCAGTTCCTGGTTCGGTAAATGGGGAGGACACGGAACATCCACCACGCACTGGATGCCGGGAGCCGCTGCCAGCCTTGCATCAGTAGTCAGCAGCGACGTGGCGGACAGCATTTCCGTCAGAGCGACGTATGTTGCGTCGTAGGCCGAAAGGTTGTGGCGTAACGCCCACATCCGGCCCCGAATCCAGTCCGCCGGAAACCGGGTGACACTGAGTCGCACGAAACCGTCCATCGCAGCGGTCGCCGCGTCGTCGGTCAAATCTCCTTGATGGGCTAGCCGCCGCAGAACGTGCGTGACCTCGCTGTCAATCAGGTGCGGCGCTGCCAACTCCTCATCGCCAAGTGCCTCCGGTTCAAGATCACCGACGAGAACGCCAACCAGCACGCCGGCATCTACCACCCTCACTCCTCACGGCCCTCCTGCAGCGCAGCGAGGATGTTCTCGCGCGCCACCTTCCTGTGGACCCGTGCTCTCGTTTCGGTAATGACTCTGGCGTTGAGTTCGACGACTTCAGCTCGACGGGCCAGATGTTCGAGCTCACGAAGCACGTATCGGTTCAATGAGAGCTTCTCGGCCTCGGCCGCCTTCGCCAGCGCCTCATGCACGTCGTCGGGGACGTCTCGGATCTGGATCACTTTGGCCACCGCGTCATCCTACCCGAAGAGTGGGTGCAGGTTGCACCCACTCTTCGGGTAGGCGTTTCGGTCGACGCCGTCTCGAGCACAGAATATCGGGAGACCATTCGCGTAGAACACGAAGAACACGAAGGCCGACTCCACCGCCGAGGCCCCTCTCGGATTCTGGGCCAGACGATCTCCTTTGCTTCGCGATACGAGGGTGCCTCGGGGAACAGCGCACCGATGGCGTCGTCGTAGGTGCCGGCCAAGTCCTGCAGGTGGTCTTCGATGCGGCCGGCTCGGTTGGCGTTGCCGGTGGCGACGAGAGCGAACTTGGTCTCGGCCAGTCGCCGGATGTCCGCGTCGTTGACGGGGGGCCGTCGCGCAGCATGACCGCCAGGTCGGCCAGGTCGGCCAGGTCGGTGGCTCGCAGCCTCTTGGCCAAAGCCCGCAGCTTCTCGGCGGCCATCTCCTCGACGGTCATAGCCAGGATCGGGAACGGCTCGTAGAACGGTTCCCCGATGAACGCCTCGACCGGCTCGTCAACGACCGCCTCCCGATAGCTGACCTCGACCTGGACCGAGGTCGCCGGGAACGCCTCGACTTCGACACGGACCAGGTCGAAGTCGAGGCTGCGGGCCGAGTCGGTAGCCGGCTCGTCGGGAATGAAGGCCACCACATTGCGGATACTGGCCTGCCGGATGGCTTCAGCGACCTCGCCGCCGTCGAGTTTGTGTCCGGCCGGCTGATGGCGGGTGGCGTCGACGTCTTTGCTGAAGCGCAGGTGACCGTGCACGTGGCGCAGCACGAAACCGCCCTTGAAGACCAGCTGCCCGGGGAAGCGGGCCGACAGCTGCCCGGCGAGGGTGAGCAGAGCGAAGTCCCGGGTGGCCAGGATCGTCCCACCCGGCATCGCCTCGAGCATCTCGCCCAGTTCGTAGGTCCCGCCCCAGCGGCGGTTGAGACTGCTCACGCCAGGATCCTCTCGCCGCTGGGGGAGGCGTTGAGCCGTACCCTCCAGGTCTTGTCCACCGGTCCTTCGCCGGGACCGCCGGGGCGTAGCAGGACGGCGGCCCGGCTCTGGCCGAGAAGGTCCAGGTACTTGGTGGCCGGGCCGGGACCGAAGAGGCGCTCGACGATCAGGCCGACTCTGCGTGCCGCGGTGGGGGAGTCGTAGCGGACCGTCGCCTGATGGAGCCGGTCGAGGAATGCCGGGTCCCGGGAAGCGGCCACCTCGAGGGCGTCGACAGCCATGGTCAGGGCCACGCCGTAGCGGTGATGGTTGAGCGCGTCGAGGAGGGCCCGTTCCGGCTGGGCGTAGCACGGCCCCGGCCCGTCGGTCCCGCCCCAAATGCCCGCCGGGGCGGTGGGCCAGAATCTCGCCTTCTGGCCCCGCCAGTCGAGAGCCTTCACCCGGGTGGGTGTGAGCACCGCCATGGTGAAGAAGTGCTGGTCGGTGAGATCGTGATGCTCGAAGGCCCGACCGGCGGTGATCACATAGGGCCGGGGGGCGACTGCGTCGACCAGTTCGCCGAGGTCCACACCGAGCAGGCCGGCGCTGTCGGGGCCCAGGTAGCCGGGCTGCCGCGGCGGCCGGGGCCCTGGTGGTGCACGCGTTTCGGACGGCGGCTTGCACGCCCGGGCGCCCCTCCTTCGAGGACGGGCTATGGGGAGATGGTCAGCGGCGTCCAGGTTTGTCCGCCGTCGGTGGTGTGATACAGGTGTTCGGTTGAGTAGTGGGTCGGTCCTACTACGAAGCCGATGCTCGGGCTGATGAACTGCAGGTCGGCCCAGCCGAAGAAGCTGCCACCATCTCTGATCTTGACGGTCCAGGTGCGGCCTCCGTCGAGGGTGCCGTTCAGAGTGTCGCTGACTCCGACAGTGGCGAGGAAGGCGTGCCCAGCTCCGTTGTCGGCAAGGAGGGCGGGAGCATTGTGCTGCGGCGGATCTCCGAGACGGGCCCAGATCTGGCCAGCGTCAGCGGTTCCGTAGAGGTGCTGCAGGGTGTTCTGCTCCTGGGACGACTGTTGGTTGTCGTAGCAGTCGAGGAGCCAGGCTTGCGGGTGTCCGTAGGCGACCGAGAGAACGGATGCGCCTCCGTCGGCGACTGTGCACGGCATGCTGTGGGGCTGCCAGTCGACGCCTTGGTCGGCGCTGACCCAGATCCGGCCGACCTGGTCAGGGGTGATTCCGGCGTTCGACAGCCCGGTCTCGAGCAGGACGAGGTTCGGTCCAGCAGCGGCCATCTGGAAGCTCTGTCCCTGGCCGGGGGTATCGGGGAGCGTCACGTGCTGCCAAGCGGTCGTTCCGACCTGTGAGCGGTAGAGGAGTTCAGGTCCGCTGTTGTTGTAGCCGGTCAGGGCATAGACGTAGGTGCCGGCGATAGCGAGCGCCTTGATGCCGGTGAGGTGCTGGTCGGTCCACGTGCGGCCGCCGTCGGTGGTGGCGAAGAGACCCGGGGCGAAGAGGTATCCGTCGACCGTGTTGGCGAAGTCGATGTCGGTCACTGCCGAAGACCGGTTGGAGTACCACCAGAAGGTGGTTGGCGGGGTGGGCAGGTAGGACCAGGTGCTTCCCCCGTCTCGGGTCTGGGCGACCCCTACGCATCCGTCACATCCGGTGCTGCCGAGGACCCAGCCCTGGGCCGGGGTGATGAAGCTCGCAGCCGCAACGCCGAACCCGGAAGGCTCGGGGGTGTTTCCCGTCGGCGGGGGCGTCAGAGGTAGAGATGCGAAGGTCAAAGTGGTGGTGGCGCTGATGGCGGGAGTGGCCGAGGAGGTCGTGCTGGTGGCGACGAGCAGGCATTGGGGAGCGCATTTGGGTTCGCCGAAGGCCTTCGTGAACCCGGCTGGGGCGTACTCGACTACGAAGGTCCCGCTCGCTGAGCCTGACCGGTCGGTCGTGAGAACGCCCTGGGTGGGGGCGCTGCTGCATGGAACGCCCGGGATCATGGTCGGGCTGGGACACTCGGCCAGGGTCACCTGCTGGTCGGGCGGGAATCCCTTGACGGTGACCTTGACCCTCTGCCCGTTGGTCAGCTGGTCTGAGGGCGAGGCGGTGACAGCAGCACCCCCTCCGCTAATGACCGTGACGGGACGGCTACGACCACCGGTCAGGGCCAGAGGGATGGCGACGGCTACGGTGACCGCTACCGCCAACCCGGCAGCCACGGTGAGACGGAGCCGCCGCTGCTGACGGCGGCCCCGACCACGTACTGCTTCCGGGCTGACAGCCCGGGGCGGCTCGCCTACCGCCGCTTGCATGATCTGCTTCAGCTGGCTCTCGAAGTCGGTCACGGCTGCGCCTCCTGGACCAGCCCTTGGAGGCCGGGCTGGACACGCAAGCGCTCCAAGGCCTTGGCGGTCGTGCTCTTGACGGTGCCGAGCCGGCACCCCATGACCTGCGCCACCTTGGCTTCGGGCAGGTCGTCGAAGAAGCGCAACACCACGGCCGCCCTCTGGCGTGCCGGCAGTTGGGCCAGAGCGGCCAGAACACTCGTCCGTAAGGCCACCTGATCCGCGGAGTCGCCAACCGGGGGCGGCTGGACCGCCTCGTGTGGTTGCTCTGCCCGCCAGCGTCTACGGCGAGCGCTCAGGTAACTGTTCAACAGGGTCCGGCGTGTGTACGCCTCGGGGTCGTCTGCTGATGAAACCCGGTCCCAGTGACGCCAAGCCTTGGCCAACGAGGTTTGCACCAGGTCTTCCGCCTCCTCCCAGCTCCCGGTGAGCAGCCAGGCAGTCCTCTGGAGCCGCCCCTGCAGGCCGGCCACGAAAGACTCGAAGTCGTCATTGCCCCCAGGAGCCATCAGGCTTCCATCATCTCCTCTCTGCCCATATCGACGCTCTGGGTCCAGGAAAAGGTTCACCGTCGTGAGTGCATTGGCCGATCTTCGTCTGCCGCTCGATGGAACCATGCGCAACCGGTTCATGACCCGGGAGTCGGCCACGATCATGATCCCGGCCGGGACCATGATCAGGTTGAGCAAGATGAGGAAGACGATGACCGTGAGCACGGGCATGGGGATGACCACGAGGAGGTGTGAGGGAGAAGAGGAGTGGCGTGCCGGTCGCTGCAGGTCCAGCAACTCCTAAGATTCGTGGGAGCAAAAGTGCTGGTCAGAGCGCTGCAGGTGCTTGTCGCCCTAAGAACCCCCCTAAGTTTCTCGGCGGCCTCAGCGAGGCTGCTGGTGCCGCCATGACCATCCGATGCCGTCCCAGTCGGTGGCTATCTTCGCTCTGGTGAGAGAGGTACTGCGTTGAACTTAGAGGAGGTAACTGCCTGGGCGGCCGAGGGCGAGTCGGAAACCCAGGAGTTCAAGGTTACGACATCGGAGCAGTACGAGGCGCTCAAGGCATTGTGCGGCATGCTCAACGGCCGGGGCGGCCGGGTGCTGTTCGGAGTGACTCCCGACGGCAAGGTCGTCGGCCAACAGGTGGGTGAGCAGACGATCCATAAGCTGGCCCAGGACATCAACCAGAAGTTCGACCCTGCGATCTGACCGCTGATCGCCCTGGCGCCGGTTGATGACACGCGTTCGGTCATCATCGTCGAGGTGGAGAGAGGACGGCTCCGCCCCTACTCCTTCGACGGTGTCGCCTACGCCAAAGTCGGTAATACCAAGACAAAGCTGTCCCAAGGGGAGAAGGACCGGCTGATGGCCGAGCGCCTACACCAGTCCGACAGCTGGGATGCAGCGCCGTCACGGTTGGGGATTGAGGCGCTCGACCTCGGTGAACTCGAGTTGACTGTTCGAGAGGCGATCGAGGCAGGTCGGATGAGCGAGCCGCCTGACTGGGATCCGCTGACGCTTCTCCGCTGCCTTGGCCTCGTCGAGCGGGACGGACGGCTTCGCAACGGGGCACTGGTCCTCTTCGGCCGACACGACTCCCTCATGGCCGACTACCAGAGCTGTGCGGTGAGCCTGGTCCGCTACAACGGCTTGACCAAGACCGACGAGACGGCTGACTTCCGGCGATACGAAGGCAATATCTTCACTCTGCTGCGCCACGCCGAAACCTTCCTCTCAGACCACCTACGTGTCGCCACCCGTATGGAGGGGATGAAGCGAATCGACATGCCGGAGGTGCCGGTCTACTCCCAGAGGGAGGCGCTCGTGAACGCTCTCTGTCATCGCCAGTACGAGACGTCGGGCGCCACCTCGGTGTACGTCTTCGACGACCGGGTCGAGATCGCCAGCATCGGCCCGCTCCACTTCGGTCTCAGCGTCTCTGACCTGCTCGCCCCGCACGAATCCCAGCCGTGGAACCCACTCATTGCCAGCGGCCTCTACCGGCGTGGGGTCATCGACACGCAGGGCTCGGGCACACTGCGCATGATCGACCAGGCACGCAAGGCCGGGAAGTGGCCACCCGAAATCATCAGCTCGAACCACAGCGTGCGGGTCGAGTTCATCCGGGACGGCTGGATCCCAACGCGCTACCGCAGCGTCGAGCTCTCTGAGGCCCGTGAGCAGATCCTTCGCCTCGTCGTGGCGAGTCCCGAACCAGTGGCGCCGGCCGCCATCATTGCCGAGATGGGGCTTCACAGCACGACGGTCAGCGAGCATCTTCGGGCGCTCGTCGACGCCGGAATGCTGATCAGATCAGGCCAGGGCCGGGCCATCCGCTACCAGGCTCGCTGACCGCTATCTCAGCTTCGCTCGTGTGTCTCCCCCGGCCCTGGCCCTTGCCCGCCCCGCAACTTCAGCCGAGGTCGAGACTGTCGAGGTCGAGTAGGTCAGCCCAGGCGCAGGCGTGAAGGAGGGTGATGGGGGCGTGGCCGTCGACGAGTCGCCACAGCTGGGCTCGGGACATGTGTAGCCGCTCGGCGAGGTCGGCCTTGGTCAGGTTGTTGACCTTGCGGTGGGCGACGAGTTGGCGGGCGAGGCGCTGTTGGACCCGAACGGCGATGGCTACCCGGGGTTCGATGCCGGCTCGGAGCTGCGGGTTGTCGGTGTTCCAGGCGCCTGGCTCGGCGAGCATGTTGCGGGGGGACGTAGGACGGCGATCGGGGTACCACCGTCGTTGGTAGTCGCGCACAATGCAACATCACAGCTTCTGGTGTCGCGTAGCTCCGCGTAGCGCGGCCGCCTGCTCGCAGCGGACCATCACCGTCCCCGGCGACGTCACCCCGAAAATCCGCCAGCGCCTCTACTGGGGCGGCCCCAAATGGATAGCCGCCTACAACCGTCGCTCCCGGGTCGAGGCCGGCTTCGGGAACATCAAGAGCTCCAAGACCGAAGACGTCCGCCGGGGCTGGATAGACGTCGTCGGCCTCGTCAAGACCGGCCTCATGGTCGCCGTCGCCCAAGCCGCCGCCAACCTGCGCTGCCTGCGCACCTGGGCGGAGCGCACCGGTGACCGCACCGACCGCCTCACCTGGGCCGACCCCGAAGTCCACGGCTTCGAGGAAATCGACCCCGGCAGCGCCCACCCCGCCACCGGGCCACCCCAAGCCGCCTGAGCCACCAACCGCACCTTCGAGCCCGCCGGCACCAGCCGGGCGGGCTCCAAGTGCTGCCCGTACCGGTCTCGAAGCAGTCCCGAGGCGTTAGAGCGCCCGGGATCCGCCTACTTGCTGCCGACCCGCCCGCCGCTCTCGGCTGACACCAACGACGAACCCCTCGCCGCAGACCTCCGCGGGCCTGCGGCGAGGGGTTTCGTTACCTGGGAGGCCTCACTTTCGTAAGGACCCCCTGGCGGAGAGGGTGGGATTTGAACCCACGGTGACTTGCGCCACACACGATTTCCAATCGTGCCGATTCGGCCGCTCTCGCACCCCTCCGGGTTGCTTTGTGAGGTCAGTAGGGTATCTTGTTTCGCA
>JAKBBS010000105.1 GCA_021808425.1 Actinomycetes bacterium | reverse complement strand
GGATCGTGGCCGACGAGAAGCTCAGATCCCCCAGGTATCCGAGAAGGATCGCGATCGCCAGCACCCCCGAGGCCACGCCTTTGGTCCACGTGTAGAGACTGACCCGCCAACCCCACGGCGCGTGATGAGGGACGTCGTAGGACACGAGGGCTGCAGCGGAGGAGTTGTGAGTTGTTGGATGGCCTGCCGTGACCAGCTGGGGGTCATGGGGATCCCCTTGTGTGGCCCACGCGTAAAGTCCGCCGGTGGGACGCATTGCGGCGAGTGGGTCGAGTGTCGACTGGTGGGCACCTTTGTAGAACACGCCGGGACGTGTGCGCTTCTCGGGTCTGCGAACGGCGACGGCGTCTCGTTGCACGACCTTCGCCACTTTCGAAGTCGGGTCGTTCAGGTCGCCGACGAGGATTGCTTCGGTCGGGCACACCGACACGCATGCCGGCTCGAGGCCGATCTCCAGGCGGTGGGCGCAGAAATTGCACTTCTCCGCCGAGTGGTCGTCGGGGTTGATGAAGATGGCGTCATAAGGGCAGGCGGCCATGCAGGCTTTGCAGCCGATGCATATCGACTTGTCGAAGTCGACGATCCCATCTGCTCGGCGGTACATCGCCTCGGTCGGGCACGCCGCAACGCAGGGAGCGTCCGAGCATTGGTTGCACCGGGTGACCTGGAAGTTGCGCCGTACGTTGGGGAACGTGCCGACCTCGACCGACTTGACATAAGTTCGAGTCACGCCCAGGGGAACGTCGTTCTCGCTCTTGCAGGCGGTCGTGCATGCGTGGCAGCCGATGCAGCGGGTCTGGTCGAGGACCTTGATCCAACGGGCGGGTTCTGTGACAGTCATACGTTCGCCGTATCGGGGTGGGCGCGTTCCCACGCCCCGTAGCCTCCCAACAGGTCACTCACGTCCGAGAAGCCGAGGGCTTCGAGAAGGCTCGCCGCTGCGATCGAGCGGTACCCGCCGGCACAGTACGTGAGAACCGGGCGGCCCCGGTCGAGTCGATTGATACGGTCGCGAAGCGTCACCAACGGCAGATTCGTCGAACCGGCTATCGCCCCGTCTGCGACCTCTCCGTGCTGGCGGACGTCGACCACCTGCACGGCGGTCTCGTCGATCGCCCGCCTGGCAGCCTGAGCGTCGAGCCTGCTGCTCGTCCTCACGAGATCGGAGCGAGCCACGAGTGACTCCAAGTCGGTGACGGCGCCGACCACGTTGTCGACGCCTACACGTGCGAGGCGCATACGTCCCTCGGCGACTTGGTCCGGCGAGCCGAAGAGGAGGACCTGCCTGCCCGGCATTGTGACCGCCGCTGCATATTCGGCGAAACGACCGGACAGGGCGACGTTTACAGCGCCGCGAAAATGGCCGCTCGCAAACGCCTGGTTGTCACGGACGTCGATCAGGATGACGTCTTCCCCGGCCCGGCGAACTGCCTCGTCGACGGCCATCTCTGCGAGCCTGTCGTCGGGGTGAAACGGCGCGTGTCCCGCCCGGTTGATCGTCACGTCGTCGCGGAAATACGCTGGCGGTTCCGAAAGGCCGTCGGTGACCGTCGCCACGAACTCGTCCTCGCTCATCGCTGCCAGAGCGTAGTTGCCTGCCCTTTGCGCTCCAAGCGTCGACACGGTCTCGCTGGAGAGGGCCTTGCCGCAAGCGCTCCCCGCGCCGTGTCCCGGGTAGACGAGTACACCGTCTGGTAGCGGGAGGATCTTAGTGTGAAGCGACCGGTAAAGTTCGCGGGCCATCTCGTCGGGGCTGCGCCCGACGGCTCCGAGCAGGTCCGGGCGACCGACGTCGCCAAGGAACAATGTGTCCCCCGTGATGATCGCATGAGGGGAGGCATCGGAGCGGTGTTCGTAGACCGCCAACGTAATAGATTCGGGGGTGTGCCCCGGGGTTGCGAGGACCTCGATTGCCACGGCGTCGGGCCCGTCGCCGAGCAACAGCTTCTCGCCGTCGGCCAGACGGCGGATCGGGTAGTCGACCGGGGCGGCCTCGCCCATGGCGATTTGGGCACCGGTAGCTTCGGCAAGCTCCGTATGACCAGGAACGAAGTCCGCGTGAACGTGGGTGAGCACGACCCAAGCGATGTCCAGCCCCCGCCGTTGTGCGAAGTCGAGGTACTCGGCGATGTCGCGTCGCGGGTCGACCACGAGCGCCTTCTTGGATCCCTCATCGGCTACCACGTAGGAAGCCTGAGACAAGCACCCTAAGTAGAACTGCTCGATAAGCATGGTTCCACCTTTCTTGAGACCAGACGTCGGCGACGCAGCGGACTGTCACTGCCTTTGTTACAGTATCTGATTGTACGTACTTTTGCATGCGTCGGCAATCTGGTGGTCGGATAGCGTGGAGTTCGCCATTCCGGGTGGCGGAATGTAGAGGAGGTGTCATTGCCCGAGGTCCCACGCGCCTACAAGCATCGCTGGATGCGGTCCGACCCGGCCCCGTGGAGGCGGCGCTGGGAACGGCTGACCGGCCTTGGAGAGCCGCACCCCGCGTCGGAGAGGGTGCGTTATCCGAAACCCGTCATCTTGAAGCGGCTCCCTACGGGGAGGGGCGCGACAGAGCAGCCGAACACGACTGGTGCACACGACGCTCTGCTGACGCCGGTATTCGCGATTGCAGTCGTGGTGACCGGTATCGCGACGGGACTTCTGGGGGACTTGCTGATGGTTGTCCTGTTCGGGATGGAGCACCTGGTGTTCGGTTCCGGAGCCGGGGATTTCCAAAGCCACGTCGAGGCGTCGTCGTACACGCGGCGGGTAGTGTCGCTTTTGGCTGCGGGGGCATTCGGTGGTCCCGCGTGGTATTTCCTGCGCAAATACACCAAGGGCGAGAAGTCGGAGGTGGACGAAGTCATCTGGTCCGGCGACGGGCGACTTTCGTGGAAACGAAGCCTTTTGACCGGTTTGATCTCCGAGGTCGTCATCGGGATGGGCGCGTCGATCGGGCGTGAGGCTGCACCGAAGCTGATGGGCGGAGTAGCAGGAAGCGTGGCCTCGGACTGGCTGAAGCTTTCCACAGAGCAACGTCGCCTGCTCGTTGCTTGCGGCGCCGGGGCCGGGCTGGCTGCCGTCTACAACGTGCCGCTCGGGGGTGCCGTCTTCACCGCCGAATTACTGGTCGGGTCGTTCTCTTTGGCGGTGGTGTTGCCGGCGATACTCTGCAGTGGTGTCGCTACCACAGTGGCGTGGATATACCTGCCACAGCATGCAACCTACGTGGGGGTTGCCAACTTCCGTTTCTCGGCCACGATCATGGTCTGGGCGCTCGTAGCCGGGCCGGTCATAGGATTGTTCTCGTCTGGGTATATTCGCCTCGTCGGCTACATAGCCCACCACCGCCTCTCCGGCAGGAAAGTTCTCGTCGGGCCGCTTGTCGCATTTGGCATTCTTGGCGTGATAGGAATCGCATATCCGGCCTTGTTCGGCAACGGAAAAGACATGGCCCACCGGGCCTTGCTCGGCCAAGGCACGCTGCTGCTTCTGCTCGCGTTGAGCGCGCTCAAACCACTGGTCACGTCCCTGTGCGTCGGAAGCGGGGCATCAGGCGGCCTTTTCACCCCGTTCCTGAGCACCGGTGCCGTCTTTGGCGCCATGACCGGGATCCTTTGGTCGATGATGTGGCCCGGATCGCCGGTCGGCGCGTTTGCGCTCATTGGCGCGGCCGCCATGATCGGCTCCGCGATGCAGGCGCCGATCTCGGGACTGGTCCTCGTCGTGGAGCTCACCCAAAGCGGACTTGACCTCATGATCCCGATCCTCGCTGCGACAGTCCTTGCAACCGCTGTAGCGCGACAGTTGGACGGCTACTCGATCTACTCTGCTCGCCTCCCCGGCGTCGAACACGGCGGATGACGGGTCGCCTTATATAATGAAACAGTTGCTCACAGGGGAAGGTTCTAATATGACTGTGGAGATGCCATGTGCCGAGCGGTGACTTGCAAATCCTGCGGTAAGCCGACGTGGGTAGGATGCGGTGAACACGTGGAGCAGGTTCTCGGATCAGTGCCGGTAGAGGATCGTTGCCAGGGGCATTCAAACGACGGCTCGGGCGCAGCCGGATGGTTGAGAGGCGTGCTGAGACGGCCCTGACCAACTCGTCGGAGACTTCGCTTCCTAGCGTCGAGCCCACCACACGCCTCAACAGGCGCAGTGGCGAGCCCCTCTGGGTGCAGATCCTGGCGGACCTTCAGTCCCGACTTGACACAGGCGAGTTCGAGGAGCGTTTCCCGAGCGACATCGAGCTCACAGGAAGATACAACGTGAGTCGCCAGACCGTCCGCGAGGCGGTACGAAGGCTCCATGAGGACGGCAGGTTGGAGCGTAGCCGCGGGCGTGGGACGTTCGTGCGCCCACGGTCGTTGGAGCAGACGCTAGGAACTATCTACAGCTTGTACCGTTCAGCTGAGGAGCAGGGTTTCGTCCAGGAGAGCTTGGTGCGCTACCTCGAGGAGCGCACGGACCCTGTTGCGGCAGCTGCGTTGGGTTGCCGATCCGACGAGCCGCTCGTGTACCTCGAGAGGTTGCGGCTCATCGACTCAAGTCCCGTCGTCCTCGACTGCTCGTGGCTTCCCAAGAGCATCGCCGCCCCTATCCTCGAATCCGACTTCCACCGCACCGCTTTGTACATCGAGCTCGAAACGCGCTGCGGGATCAGGCCTGACTCGGGGTGGGAGCACGTGACCCCCGTGATGCCGTCGGCGCTACAGCGCGAACTTCTCGGCTTGCGCCCGAGAGTGCCCGCCTACGGGGTCGAGCGACTTGCCTGCCAGGGCGATCTGAAGGTGGAATGGCGTCACGGGGTGGTGCGAGCCGACCGTTTCGCGTTCGTCACCCGTTGGTCTGGTGGCAGGGTCGGGGCCTCGTTTGAGACGCCCACCACCTGGAAGCAGTAGCCGTCACGCGGACGCAGGTCTGCGCCGTCAGTCTTGGGGATCCGACAGGTTCAGCGTGTAGGACACGAACCGCTCCCCGCTCTTGCTTAGCACCTCGTCGCCCGAAACCCAACCGAGGGCCTCGTAGAAACTCCGTGCGGCCAGATCGGGCGGAGTGACCAGGGTCAGCTTCGCCAGGCCGTCGGCTCGGGCGAGCTCGGTAGTCCGGTCGATCAAGGCCCGCCCCGCACCGCTTCGCTGCGAAGCGGGGTCGACCATCAGGTGGGTGACCTCCCCTACGGTCGCGCTAGGCGGAGCGGCCGAATCTGTGGAGCGCGCTCCTCGGTTTGTTACCCGGCTTTGCAAATGTCGCCAGAGGGCTCGGCTGTATCGTCGGGCGCGCGTGACGGCAAGCTCCTTTGCGAGGTGCGGGCGCGAGGCGGCAGCCCCAACCATCCGGACGGCGATCTCGGCCCCCGAGTTGCGAAGCATCGCGCGATAGTGAGCGGCCGGGTCCAAGGAGCCGAGGAGGACACCGACCAGGTTGCCTTCGTCGTCTCGGGCTGCCAATGCCAGACCGGCGGGGCTTCGCACCCACGCTCGATGATACGCAGCGAGGAAAGGCAGCCCGAAGCGCGCAAGGAATTCCATCCCGAGGGCGTCCCGATGTATAAGCGCTGATCGTTCGCATTCGTCGAGACGCAGCGCGCCTACCGGAGGGCGCCGTTGGACGCCGGTGTCGTTCAACTCTCCGGCAGAAGTCCAGCCACGAACGCTGCCTCCGCGACGACCCTGCCCGACTCGACCATGATGAATCCTGCGTCGGCGAGCATCGACTCCCAAGAGTCGATCGGCTCCGGGCATTCCTGGCGGGCAACGATCATCTTCCAGGCGTTCTTCGCTATCCGCCACCAACCCGCCGGGCCGCGCTTCGCGATCGCGCGAACCTTCCCGGCGATGATCTGACGGCCCTGCGCGTCGCCGGTGAGGCCGAACATCATGTCACCGACCACGATCCGCCCGCCGGGGCGAAGCCACTGGGCGCAGCGGCCGAGGAGCTCCACCTTCTCGGGGTGGCGGAGGTGGTGAAGTGCGTAGTTGGACACGACGAGGTCGAGGCTGTTGTCCGGGAGACGGAGAGCCTGGAGCGTGCTCAGCTGCGTGCTGACGTTGTCGAGGCCCTGCTCGGCGGCCCGTTCGGACAGGATCCGCAGCATGTCGGCGCTGAAGTCGACGGCGAGCACCGAGCGCGCCTCGGGTGCGAGCTTGAGCGTCACCTGCCCGCTGCCGGAGCCGAGATCGACGACGTCCTTATTGTCTAGCGGTGTGGATTTGTCGCAGACTGCCTGCGTAACTTTTTCCAGGCCGGGCATTGCGGAATGGTCCCAGCTTTGTGCTCGACTGTTCCAAGTACGACTTTGGAACAAGGTCCGACGGTCGGGTGCCTGCACCGATCGAAGATCTTTCACAACTTCAAACTAGTGCGTGACGAGGCCCGGATTGCTTAACTCCAGCTGAACGGGCTGTAGTAGTCATGGCCCTGGGGGCGCCCCGAGGCAGTTACCGACGATCGGCACCGTTGCGGTTCCGCTCACCATGTAGGCAACTGAACCCTGAGAACTTGCGAGCTGTGATAGGCCGGCGGAGCCGATAGCAGCACCAGAAAGGTACTTTTCGAGGAAAGCTACTGTCACAGCGCGAGTGACGAGTAGTTGCGGACCGACCGGGGCGGTGTAGGCGGACAGGTGGCTCGCAGCGGGTATGGCCAGGTAGAAACGCGGCTGCGGAGCACCGTCGTAGATCTGCTCGCTGCAAGAGGGCGCGTTGATCGGGTCCTGGCCTCCTTGCACGACTAGTATCGGAGGCGAGCCAGTAGCGAAATAGCTGTTACCGTAAAGCGTCTGCTCGGCGCCTGAGAGGATTATCGCCGCCTTGATACGGGTGTCCTTGCAGCACGAACCGGCCGCCGCCGCGACGCTCACATCGCCGCCGTCAGACTGGCCGGCTACGGCGACCGATGCCCCATCGACGATCCCCGACAGGCTGGCAGGCACATAGGGTGACCCGCCGACGAAGTCGCTGATGACCTGCGACAACTCTGAAGGGTGGTTCACCATGTCGGTCTCGACCAGGGGGGATCCGGGCAGCGTGTCGGGATAGCTCACGACCGGCACGACGAACCCCGCTTTCACCCAAGCGCTGATGAGCGGAGTGTAGACGGCCGGGTCGATGTCGAAGCCAGGGGAGAAGATGACCAGTGGGAACCGCCGGGGCGCAGCGCCGGACGTGTCGGGGTAGAAAACCGTTGTCGGGACAGGGACGGTGGTGCCGCTCAGGTTGTGGGCCTCGATCGACAGTTGGACGCTCGCCACCGGGTAGGTAGCCGGCTGTGAGCCGGTAGTGGTCGAAGTCGACGACGTCGAGGTGCTCGCCGGGACACTCGAAGTGGAGGCTGTAGTGGATCCAGGCGGGTTCGATGCCTTCGTGGCGGCGGTCCCTGCGCTACCCGACGGCTGCGTCACCTGCGTCCCGGCTACGGTCGCCGCCGGCGACGTGTGGTACTGGTCGGCGACGACCAGCCCGGCGGCGGCGAGCGCTGTGAGGGCTAGCAGAAGCCGAACCCGGTTCTCCCTCGAGGACCGCATCGCTACAACCTAGCGGGCCAAGCTCCGCCGGTTTGGTCGACCCCGTCCGAGCGCCCGACGGGGCTAACCTTGTGAGTCTTGGCAACGCGAACCGCACCCCGCCGTTCGTGGATCGTGGCGGTTTCGTCGGACATCGGATGGCGGTGGGTCGTCCTAGGTTTCCTCGGCACGACGCTACTGTCGCTGACAGGTCCCGCTCTGCTGTCGCACTTCGACGGAGTCCATCTCCGCTGGTGGTTCGGGCTTCCGACTTCCGCAGTCGGCGTCGCGGTACAGCAAGTGGCAGCAGATGCGGGCCTTGCAGCAGTCCTGGTCGCGTGGGTGGCAGTCGGCGCGCGGCTGCGGGCTGGTAGCGGATCCCGGCCGAGCCTTCTCGGTGTCCCAGCTGTTGCGTGGGCGTTGCCACTGGTAGTCGGACCTCCGATGTTCAGCCGGGACATGTACAGCTACATCGCGCAGGCGAGGCTCTCAGCTGTAGGACTGAGCCCGTACACGAATGGGCCTCTGGCGCTGATCGGATCTCCGGGTGGCCGGACGTTCGTGGATGCAGTCTCGCCTATTTGGCGTGACACCGTGGCGCCGTACGGCCCGCTGTTCCTTTGGAGTGCGACGAGGCTGCTCGACGTCGCAGGCCGCGACCTCATGACGGCAGCGTTGATGGTCAGGGTGCCGTCACTCCTCGGGGTTGTGCTGACGTTCATCTTCCTTCCGAGACTCGCCCGGTCCCATGGGGTGGACGCTCGGGTGGCGCTCTGGTTCGGCGTGCTCAGCCCGCTGACCATGTTCGACCTGCTTTCGGCGGGCCACAACGACGCGCTGATGATCGGCCTTGTCGTCACAGCTCTCCATTTCGCAACAGAGGCATCGACGAACAGGTGGGCTTTCCCGGCGGCGATCTCGCTGGCCGCCGCAGCGGCGATGGTCAAACTACCGGCTGCAGCGGTGTGCCTCCTACTCGCCGTTGCGTGGGTAAAAGGAAGGCCGGCCGGCGAGCACGCACTGCATCGCAGCATGGCCTCGGCGGTGGCCGCTTTTGTCACCGTGGTGGCCGTCAGCGTCGCCACCGGGATCGGGTTCGGATGGGCGAAGCCGTCGGTTCTGCTTACCCCGACGGGCGGGTTCATCGCCTCCACGCCGGCGTCGGCTTTCGGTGTGGTCGAAGCGGCGGCACTCCGTTTGATCGGAGTTCACGTGACGACAGGTTCAGCCCAACATTTTACATGGTATCTGTTGGAAATAGGTGCTGTCACATTATGTGTCACGCTCGCCGTTCGATGTCGGCGCGATTCGCTCGTGTCGACTTCTGCGTCGGTGATGTTGCTGGCGGCTGTTGCGGCGCCAGCGCTTTGGCCGTGGTACCTGACGTGGGGCCTTGTGGTGCTCGCCGCGACCGCAGCTGTGAAGGCGTCCTCCGGCGTTTTGACGGTTGGCGTCCTTCTGAGCGCTGTCGCGCTTGGCCCCGATGGTGAGGTGCTCCCGCCGCTCTCGTTGTCGTGGCTCTTCGCTTCTTTGTGGCTGGGCGTCGGAGCGTACGTGCTCGTCGCTCGGCGAAGCAAGACGCTGTCTCGAACGCTTCAGGCCGCCGGAACGGTCAATGGCGGAACAGTTGTCGAAGGGACCGTGATTGGCGAGCCACCGCCGAATCCACCACTCGACGACGACCCGGTCGCCACCGGGTTCCCGGCGCCCTTCGTCAGGATGAGCAGCACCTCCAAGGTCCCCGAGCTTTGAGTGGTCACGAGGCCACCGATACTCGGATTCGAGATGTGCCACGTGGCGAACGAGATAGGGATATCCGCAAGCACTTCGAGTGACGTGGATGTCCGCTCAGCTGACACGGCAAACGACACCGGGGCAGTGACACCGTGCATGTCGAGGTTCCCGCTAGCAGCGTAACTTCGCGAAGTCGAAACCGCCGGGATCGACCCGAGATGGATCGGGGAAGTCAGTTGGAAGGTCGCTGTGGGATAAGCGGCCACATCCATGATCCGTCCGCGAAACTGCGAGTTGCGCGCGGATTGATCACTGACGACGCTAGACATGTCCACCCCGAAGCTTGCTGCCGTTACTGACGCGCCCGAGACTGTCAGCGAACCCCAAACCTTGCTCGTCCGCCCTACCGCAGTCGTGCTCTGGCCGAGAAGCACCTCCCCGACCCGGTAGCCCGCAACCGAGCCAGACCCCACGTTCCACTTCCCAGTGACTACGGCGGCGCTCGTCACTGCCCCGGTCGGCGACGAACTTGAAGCACTTCCGGCAGTGGTGGACGATGTCCCTGAGACCGCTGGCAGCGAAAGCTTCGCCGGCGACGAGCCCTCGATGAAGTGGATGAAGACGAAAGGACCGCCCACGGCGAGTGCGATCAACGCCGTGGCAGCTCCTATGATCCAACGCAGCCGCCCACGAACAAATTTCACAGCACGATCTCCTTTTTTCGAACGTCTTCGCCGGCAGGCTCGGCGCCTGCTCGAAGCGGAAGGCGTCAGGCTAGGTAACCGAGGATGAACGTTCGCTTAAGAGACCGTCAGAGGTATCTGGGAGCTCTCCGGCTTCTAAGGCAGCGAGACCGTGATGAAGTCCCGCGATTCCTTGGTCGGACCGAGGTAGCGGGTTGCTGGACGCTGCATCTGGGGGTAGAGCTTCTGCGGCTGAACTTGTGACGGGTTGGCCGGGTTCGGGTGGTTGAAGAAGTTGAAGGTCACCCACTCAGGGTTGATGTCAAGCGTCATCGCCCGGACCGCCCCAGCCCGCTGTAGGGACTCTGCGAGGGTTCGGGCGGTGAGGGCAGGACCGGCTACGTAGACGAGCGCCCCGTTGGCGGTAACGCCGACGCCGGAACGTGCGACCACCACGGAAGCCCCCAGCGTGGCGCCCCAAACGGTCGTGTCGTTGTAGGTCGCCGACGCGGCTACCTGGCCGTTGTCGACCATCGGAACGAGATTCTGCAGGACCGAAACGACATTCGGGGTCATGGTGACTTCGCTGCCCCAAGCGCCGACATTGACCGAACCGTTCTTGTAGAAGACCAGCGACGCAGCGCCGGTGCGAAGGGGGACCGCCGTCTTTCCGTCGAGGTAGAAGCCTCCGTTCGCGTCCTGGAAGCGGAACCCGCCGTTAAAAGCTGCGATCGTGCTCGGCAGCTCGGCCGGTGTGACGTAGGGGGGATGTGACCACGTGCCACCCGGCTCGGTGAGGCCGGGGATGAGCGAGAGGTGGAGGAGCTTGGGATCCATCCACACAGCTGTCGTGATCTCGCTGGTGTAAACGGTGTCAGCCCGGAACTGTGCCTCGTACATCGCGACCTGCCCGCTTACCGAGGGGCCGACTGGCTGCCACTGGCCTTCACCTGGCAGCGCCGGGCTGACCACCAATGGCACATTCGCCGGTTTCGGCAGAGCTACAGCCTTCGGAGCGGCGTTGCTCGCAGTGATCGGAACCGTCTTCGGGATGGCGTTCAGGGCTTTCGGCGCGCCGCCCTTTGCGGGTGCAGTATGACTGTAATAAGCCGCTTCGAGAGGGTTTATGACAAACGCCATGTGGTGGGCACGGAACCAGTCCGCCCATTTCGCGGTGAGGCTCTGATTTCCGGGTGCGCTCAGAGCGCCGAGGAACGACCACACAAACAAGAAGAACCCGAGTAGGGGGATCACAATCAGGTAGCGCAATCTGCGAAAGCGCCGCTTTGGTGTGTGAGCCCGGGGTCTCTGCCCGCGGGGCCGCCGAGCGCTGAATTCGGGTGAATCCAGGTCGTCGTCGTGCAACGCGAGGTAGCGTTCAGGGATCAGTGACCCTGATCGGCGCGCCATCAGCGACGGTCCCGTGTCGATCGAAGCGAAAGCCAGCAAGACGTCTTCAAGAGACTGACATCTTGCGAAGTTCTCGACGGTCCGCCAGAGGAGTCACCTCGTTGCATTTCCTCATTCTCGTCACAGGCTAGCTTAGAGCGCGCTTAAGGGTCGGGACACCCCGGCGTTCGGGTGCAACGTCGCTTGCGCCTTCAAA
>JAKBBS010000104.1 GCA_021808425.1 Actinomycetes bacterium | reverse complement strand
TCCTTCGGCTTTTATCACAGGCCGGCCCGTCACCGTTTGACCTTCGCGGCGAGCGGGGCGACCGGATGATGACAGGCGGCATGGTGGCCGCTTGCCGCGTGCGGTCCGGGGGCCGGGAGGCTCTCGGGGCGGTCTCGGCAGGCGGAGTCGGACGCCCAGCAGCGGTCAGCGAAGCGACAGCCGGGTCCGAAATCGGCGGGGGAGGGCACCGCACCGGGGATTTGGGCTAGGCGCAGCGCGTCCGTCTCGAGGGACATCACGGCCCCGAGCAGTCCGCGTGTGTAGTGGTGGGCTGGGTTTCCGATCACCTCGGCGACGGGGCCGCTCTCGGCGATCTGCCCTCCGTACATGATCGTCACCCGGTCGCACACGTCGGCTACTAACGCCAAGTCGTGCGAGACGAGCACGAGAGCGAACCCCAGCTCGCCTTGCAACTCGAGCAGTAGCCGCATGACCTGGGCTTGGACGGTGACATCGAGCGCCGTGGTCGGCTCGTCGGCAACTAGCAGCCGTGCTTCGCGAGACAGCGCCATGGCGATGAGGACCCGCTGTCTTTGGCCTCCGGACAGTTCGTGCGGGTAGGCGCCAAGGGTGCGGGCAGATTCGAGTCCGACCATCTCGAGCAGCTCGGCGGCCGGTCGGGTCCCGCCGCGGCGTATCAGCTGGTTCAGTTGGGCGGACACGGTCATGGACGGGTTGAGCGACGAAAGCGCGTCCTGGTAGATCATGGCCAGGTCGCGTCCCATCAGCGAACGGCGCTGCCTCTTGTCGAGGGCTAGCAGATCGGTCCCTTGGAACAGGATCCGCCCTGACAGGCGCGCCTCGGACGGTTGCAGTCCCATGATGGTGAGCGCCGTCAGCGACTTCCCGCAGCCGGACTCCCCGACGAGGCCCATCACCTCGCCGCCTCCGACCTCGAAGCTGAGCCCGTCGAGGATGTCGACGTCGCGGTGGCGACCCGAGAAACGAAGTCGGAGCTGCTCGACTTGAAGCACAGGAGAACCTGACAGGGCGGGCCGGGCGGCGTCGCGGAGACGGGCCGCCGCCTGATCGAGACCCGCCAGAACCGGCGGAACGCTTTCCGCTAGGCCGGTCGACGAAACGCCGGTCTCGACTGCGCCAGAAGTCACGGTGTCGGCGGTGGCGGGGCTGGACGTGCTGGCGCGCTCGGTGGGAGCGGCCCACGCGTCGGATATGCCCTCCGCGAGAATGTTCATCGCAAGAACAGTGACCAGGATCAACAAGCCCGGGAAGAAGGTGGCCCACCAGCCGTGGCTCGCCAGAAGCTGCTCCCCGTATGCGATCACGCTGCCCCACGACGACTGCGCCGCCGCGGGCGGCAGGCCGGCCCCGATAAACGACAGCGATGCCTCGAACACTATGGCGTTAGCGACCATGACCGTCGCCCACACCAGGATCGGCGCAGCGACATTGCGCGTTACGTGTCGGGCTAGGATGTGGCGGCGGCCGGCCCCGATCACCCGCTCCGCGGCCACGTAATCCTCAGCGAATTCCGAGGCCACGTTGGCCCGTACCAGCCGGGCGATCTGGGGTGTAAAAACGAAGCCGATCGCGACGACCAACACTGCCAGGTTCCCCTTGCCGTATGCCACGACTAGAAGCGCCGCCAAGACGATGGTCGGAAACGCCATGACTATATCGAGCAGCCGCATGACCATCTCGTCGACGGCCCGCCGGCTGGTGGCCGCCACGGCTCCGAGTGCCGATCCAGCGACGAGAGCGATGCCCGCCGAGGCGAATCCGACTATCAGGGACTGGCGGGTGCCGGCCACGAGACGGGAGAACACGTCGCGCCCTAGCCGGTCAACGCCGAACCAGAAGCCACTCCCCGGCCCGGTGGTGGGCGACGCCAGGCCGACGGCGGTAGGGTCGTAACGGGTGAGCAGCGGGGCGAACGCGGCGACCAAGACGATGATGAGCATGTAGATCAGGGCCGCCCGCGCCGGCCACGCCAGCCGACGCAACCCGACGGCCAACCGCGCCCTCGCCCGGCTTCGAGGGCGTGGGCAGCCCCGGCCGGTCCTAGCGGCGGTCACTGCGAGTTTCTCATCTTCGGGTTGACGACCAGGTACAAGATGTCGACGATCAGGTTCACGAGCACGAATCCGAGGGCGATCGTGATAACCAGGCCCCGAGCTAGGCCCACGTCGTTCTGCTCAACCGCGCTCATGATCTGGGTGCCCATGCCCGGCAGCGCGAAGATCGCCTCGATCACCACCGCACCGCCTATCAGGTAGCCGATCTGCATTCCGACGACCGTCAGCGGGGTTATCAGGGCGTTGCGAAGAACGTTCCGGCCGACGACGACGACCGGCGGAAGGCCGGCGCCTCGCGCTGTGCGGACATAGTCTTTGTCTAGCTCTTCGACCATCGCGGTTCGCACCACGCGGGCCATCGCGCAGCCCACCGGGACTGCCAGGGCCACAGCTGGAAGCACCAGACTCATGAACCATCGCGACAGCGACTGCGATGGGTGCACGTAGTGGCCGGAAGGAAACGGTCCCCCGCCGATAGTCGACAGGCGCTGGATGAGCAGGATCCCGAGCCAGAAGGAAGGGATTGCTATACCCGCCATTGACACCAAGCGGGTGACCTGATCGGGCCAGCCGTTCCGGTACAGCGCCCCCGTGATGCCGAGCGCCAGCGCGACTGCTACCGCCCCGACGATCCCGAACCCGGTCAGCTGCAAGGTGACCGGAAGGGCCGAGGCGATGATCGTGCTGATCGGCTGGCCGAGCGAGATGGTTGTTCCCATCCGGCCCCGAACCAGGTTCCCTACGTAGTCGAAGTAGCGGATCATGAGCGGCTTGTCGAGGCCGTGCGCATGGTTGAACGCGGCGATCTGGCGGGCGCTTGCCCCGCTGCCGAGCACGGACACGGCGGCGTTGTTCGGCGACAACGCCATCACCACGAAGATGAACAAGACGACACCGAGCATGAGCGGGACCAGCGTCAGCAGTCTCCTTGCGATCAGGCTTGCTGCATTGGCCACGAAGAACCTCCGATCGGGTGCGGCGGCGGGTCCGTCACCCCTTGCGGGCCACGTCCAGGAAGTACATGCCGGTCGTCGCCGCCCCCTGGAAGTTGACGAGTTGGCTGGGGTTGTAGCCGGTCAGAGTCTTGCTGTGAAACAGCGGATACAGCGGCACCTCGTCGGCGACCAGATCGAATATCTGCTTCCACAGCGCCGTCTGCGTGGCGCCGTTGGCCTGGGCTGCCTGGTCTATCAGCGAAGCGCACTGCTGGGCGGCGGCGTCGGTCCAGCGTTCCCTCTCCTGCGGCCAAGTCTTCCCGTAGTAGAACCAGCGTAATAGCAGGTCCGCGTCGGGCCCGAACACCGACGGGTCTCCCGACGCCGCGAGGACCCGGAAACTCGGCGCAGGCACGATAGTCCCGTATACCGCCGAGGTGGGACTGGTGTTCAAAGTTGCGTTGATCCCGGCCTGCTTCCACGAGTCGATGATGACCGGGGCGCAGTCGGCCACGAAACCGGTGTTGGTCGTAACCAGCTCGAAGGAGAGATTCGACACGCCGGCAGCGGAGAGCAGTGATCGGGCCTTGTTGGGATCGTAGGTGTAAACGGTCGCCGCCCTCTGGTAGGCGGCGTTCCCCTCGTTCAAGTAGCAGGTTGCCGCAGTCGCGTAACCTTGCAGGGCGGTCTGAATCACCTTCGTCGTGTCTATCGCGTAGAACAACGCCTGGCGGACCCGCTTGTCGTTGAAAGGAGCCGCCGAACAGTTGAACATGAGGAAAAGACAGTTGAAACCCTGCCTGCCGTCGACGTGATCGGGACTCGCGTTCGCGTTCGAGACATCAAGATAGGGGACTTCCTCGATAGCCTGCGAGGATCCGCTCAACAGATCGTTGAGGCGGGCGCTGTTATCGGGAGTGGTTCGGTAGTCGATCGATTTCACCAGCGCCGGCTTGGATCCCTTGTAGTGTGAATTGACGCCCATCACCACACCCGACGTCGAATTCGCGCTCTGCACGGTGAACGGCCCGGAGCCGATCGGAGCGTTATTGAAGGCGCTGGCCGCGGCAGACGTAGCGGTTTTCGACTGCGGCACAACCGGCACGACAGCGATGCGCTGAGCGAACAGAGAGAACGGGGTGTTCAGCTTGAATTGGACTGTCTGGGCGTCTACCGCAGTAACGGTGTCGATGAAGGAGATGAACCCGGCTATCAAGGCATTGTTGGCCGGGTTCAGCACACGGGTAAATGACCACGCCACGTCATCAGCCGTGACTGCGGTGCCGTCGGAGAACGTCGCTCCCTGACGGAGAGGCACCGTCCAGGTGAGCCCGTCCGCGCTCACTGTCGGCTCGGACGCGGCCAACGCAAGATAAGGCTTGCTGGTAATCGGATCGAGATTGACGAGCCCCTCAAAGACATGCGCGTTGACAGCTGTCGCTACAGCACTCGAAGCGTTCATCGGGTCGAATCCACCCGACAGCGTGAAGGCTGACGTGGCCGTAATCGTCCCAGAAGGAGCCGCCGCCGCCCCTCCCCTCGCGGCCGTGCCAGCGACTGAAGTAGCAGAAGCAGAATTAGCAGTGGCACTGCCACCAGCGGCCTTCGCCGACGAACCGCACGCGGCGAGCACAGCCGTCGCTGCCGCGGCGCCTCCCATCCTCAGAAACACTCGACGGTCGATCAGACTGCCGAAAAGCACGGCCCCCCCGTCAGTTTCGGTGGTGTGCCTGTCGGTGGTTTCGTTGGTCAAGACAGCCCTCCCATTCAACTCGATTTGCCCAGGCCCGAAAGACCTAGGACGTAGGATGTCCCATGACTATACTTACTTCTGTTCCCGCAAGCAAGAGGTGCAGACGAAAATACATCCCACGTAGGATGTACAGTCAGGCGAGCCCGACCCTCGCACAAACGAACGGAGTTCACCGCATGCCAAGATCCCAGCTGAAGCGTCCTCCCCGGGTCCGCCGGACGCAGGCAAACAGCCTGCAGGAACGCATCAAGCAGCTGATCGACGAGGAGGGACTCAAAGCCGGCGACCCCCTCCCGACCGAACTGGACCTCGTGGAGGTTCTCGATGTCAGCCGCAATTCCCTGCGCGAAGCGCTCAGGGCCTTGCAAGCAGTCGGCATAGTAGAGATCCGACACGGCCACGGGATGTACGTAGGGCGCCTCTCGCTCGGCGCGCTGGTCGACGAGTTGACCTTCCACGGACGCCTGTCCGAGACCGCTGGGCTGGCCGACCTCGCGAACTTGGTCGAAATCCGCGAAGTCCTAGAACTAGGGCTGTTAGATCTGGTCTTGGAACGCATCACCCCCCAAGGACTCGAGCGTCTAAATCAGGCTGTGCTCCAAATGGAAGACGAGGCCGAGCGGGGACTGCTGCTCCCCGACACCGACCGGCTGTTCCACGAACGCTTATACGAACCACTCGGCAACCCGCTGGTAAACGTGCTGCTCAAGGCGTTCTGGGACGCCTACCAGACGCTGCAGAGCGAACTGCTGCCCCCCAACGAGAGCCCCGTCGAGGTAGCCCAACGCCACCGGCGGATCCACACGTCCCTAGCCAACGCTAACCGCCGCTCCACCCGCACAGCAATGGCCTCCCACTTCAAAGGGATACGCGAGCGCCTGGCGCTCGTATCCGACTGACAAGAGAGACAAAACCGTGGAAGTAGTGATCGTAGAAGACCCCGCCGAGGGTGGAAGCCTGGCCGGATCAGCCATCAGCATCCTTTTCAACCGCAACCCCTTCGCCGTGCTGGGACTGGCCACCGGCAGCTCCCCCGAACCGGTATACGACGACCTAGCCGGCCGCTACGCGAGATCGGAGACGAGCTTCCGCCGCGGCCGCGCATTTCTTCTCGACGAGTACGTCGGCCTTCCTGCCGGGCACCCCGAGTCCTACCGGGCGGTCATCGAACGACAGGTCCTCGCCCGCCTAGACTTCGACACCTCCTCAGTCAAAAGTCCAGACGGAACCGCCGCCGATCTCACCGCCGCGTGCTCCAACTACGAATCAGCGATCGCCGACGCGGGCGGCGTAGCAATCCAGCTACTCGGAATCGGAACCGACGGACACATCGGCTTCAACGAGCCGGGCTCCTCCCTCGCCTCGCGCACCCGGATCAAAACCCTGACCGCCCAAACCCGACAAGACAACTCCCGGTTCTTCGGCGGCGACCCACACTCGGTACCCCAACACGTCCTCACACAAGGAATCGGAACCATCATGGACGCCCGCCACCTAATACTCCTCGCATGGGGCGCCGACAAGGCCGAAGCACTCACCCAAGCCATCGAAGGACCCATCACCTCCTCCCTGCCGGCATCAGCACTCCAACTACACCCCCACGTCACAGCCATAGCCGACCGCGACGCAACAAGCCGGCTCACCCGCCGGGACTACTACATCGAAACCTGGAACGCGAAACCAGACTGGCAAACTATCTAAAAGGGGTGGGTCTAGGGTCTATCTCGGGTCTTGGCCTTTCCATCGGTTGAATCGGGGGGAGTCGTGTTAGATAGTCGTGTCGTTTAGTGGCGGAACACGAGGACGGGACAGTGGCAGGGTGCTGTCGGTGAGCTCGGCTTGGCGGGCGGCCCACTCTGCGGCGGCCACCGATGAAGACGATCCATCGATGCCGACGACGATTCGCTTGATTGGTCGCTCACAGTGCGTCTGCGGGATTGAGCCGAGAGTTGACAATGCCCAGGAACTCGAGGTCCCGTGGCTGAAGGGGGACATCCCGCAGTCGGGCAGTGGGCGATCTTGGCTTGCTTGCGGCGATAGGCCGCTGGGCCTGGAGGATCTGTTCGGCGTGGCGTTCGATCTTGGCGGCGGCGTAGGAGGCGAGTCACCCTTGGCTGCGCTTGCGCAGCGTCGGAGCGCCCGTCGGCGTGGTCTTCACCGTCGATGACAGATCTAGGCCTGAGAGGCGTCACGGTCCTTCCCCGGTGGGCTCGCGTTTCGGCGTGACGTCGGGGTGTGAGGCGGGGACGTTGAGGTTGAAATGCACTCCGAGCATGCGGATCGTGAAACAGACGGCGGCGGCGGCAACGGCGATGGCGCCGCTGTAGAAGTGGTACTCGAGCGCTAGCGCGGTCAGCGTGGCGCCGCAGGCGGCGGGGATGGCGTACAGGCCGCTGGAGAGCACGGTCGGCACCCTCCTGATCGCCACGTCGCGGATGGTGCCCCCGCCGACGCCTGTGACGGTTCCTAACACGACCGACTGGAACGGTCCGAGGTGGGCTGCGAACGCGGTGGTGGTGCCTGTTACGCAGAACAGCGCGAGGCCTGCGGCGTCGAAGATGGTGATCGACCGCTGTACGCGTAGCCAGAGCTGACGGGCGAAGAAGGCGGCGATGCCGGCGCCGCCGCCGACGGCTAGGTAGCGCCAGTCCCGGAACGCGGCGGGTGGCAATGATCCGATGAGCACGTCGCGGATGATCCCCCCGCCGAGGGCGGTGATCACTGCGAGGACCACGACGCCGACGATGTCGAGGTTCTCGGCTTCCATGGCGGTGAGAGCGCCGTTGAGTCCGAACACGAACGTGCCTGAGAGGTCGAGTGCCAGCTGGAGGGTAGAGCCTTCGGTCAACCCTGCGCCTGCCGGGAACGGGTATCGGGGGCGCCGAGCCAGGCAAGGGCGGCGACGACCATTGCCTCGATCCCGGTGTCGAGGGTCGGCTGGATCACCGGGGCGAAGAAGGCCGAGTGGTTGACAGGGATGTCTTGGGCGATGCGGCTCTGCCGTTCGGCCTTTTGGTAGGTGTCGGGGTCGGCGCCGCCGATCCCCCAGTAGCAGTAGGGGACGCCAAACGCATTCGGGATGTCGCTGAAGTCTTCGCTGGCGGTCTGCATGGGCAGCGGCCGGGCTCGCTCCCCGAAGAACGCGGCGAACACCGCCGCGACCTTGTCAGTGGTGTCGGCGTCGTTGGTGGTGAGGGGGAACCGGTCGAACAGCTCGTAGTCTGCCGGCTTTGGCGATCCTGAGGCCTGGCATTCGGCGTCGACGATCCTTTTGATGGCGGCTAGGACCGAGGTGCGGGTCTGCTCGCTGTAGGTGCGGACGTTCAGCTCGATCACGGCGTGGTCGGGGATCACGTTGCTTTTGGTTCCCGCTTGGATGCTTCCGACGGTGACGACGGCCGGCTCGCCGGGGCGGGTCTCGCGGGCGATGATCGTTTGGAGGCGGACTACGATCATGGCGGCGAGGACGACCGGGTCGACGGCGGCCTGGGGCATCGAGCCGTGCGCCCCGCGCCCGTGCAGCGTGATCCGCATGCTGTCCGCCGCCGACAATGTCGGTCCGGCGTGGGTGCCGACGAGGCCGGAAGGCGCCGGCAGGACGTGCTGGGCGAGCGCGACGTCGGGCTTGGGTACCAACGTCGCTAAGCCGCTGTCTAGCATGCCGCGTGCGCCGTCTCCGGTCTCCTCTGCGGGCTGGAAGAGGGCGATGAGGGTGCCGGACCAGTCGGCGCGGGCTGTAGCGAGGAGGTGGGCGGCGCCGAGAAGGCAGGTGACATGCATGTCGTGGCCGCAGGCGTGCATCACCGGCACCTCGTTGCCGTCCCCGTCGGTGGCGGTGGCGTGGCTGGCGTAGTCGAGGCCGGTCGCCTCGGCGACTGGAAGGGCGTCCATGTCGGCGCGCAGCAGCACTGTCGGGCCGTCCCCGTTTCTGACTAGGCCGAGAATCCCGGTCCCTCCTATCCCGGCGTGGACCTCGATGCCCGATGCCCGAAGGCGCTCAGCCACCTTCGACGCCGTGGCGTGCTCTTGGTGAGACAACTCCGGATGGGCATGCAGATCACGATAGAAGTCCTCCCCCCAGCCGCGGACCGCTTCAAGCCCCGACAGCACGGAGGTGGCTGGTGTCGAGGTTGGGGAAGGAATATCCATCTCCCGATTGTGCCCGCTTCAGCGGCCGCGTGCGACCGCTCGTGTCGTCAAGCTACGGAGCACGCGATTCGCTAGCGTCGGTGGGGTTAGTCCGCGGTGGCGGCTGAGTTCACGGATAGCTGCTTGTAGTCGCCGGCCGTTTGGAGTTTTGTGGGCTCGGTTTCGCGCCGCACGATGGGAAGGACCTCGGCGGCGAGCAACTCGATCGAGCGGGCGGTGTCTGCGAAGGGAAGCCCTCCGAGGCCGATCTGGGCGAGGAAGCGGTCGTGGCCGAGCATCTCGTGCTCCCAGAGGATTTTGTCGATTATCTGCTGCGGGCTACCGGCGAACAGCGCCCCTCGCGGGTCGGCCCAAGCGTCGAAAACGTCGCGGGGGAGGAGCTGCCCGCGCGCTGCGGGCATGTTGAGGCCGATGTAGCGGGAGTAGTACGGGTAGAAAGTGTCGCGGGCACCTTGGGAGGTGGGCTCGGCGTAGAAGTGGCTGGTCACCCCGACTCGCAGGGCGTCGGGTGTGTGCCCGGCGTCGGTGGCCGACTGTCGGTACAGTTGGGCGAGGGGAGCGAAGCGTTCGGGCTGGCCGAGGATGGCCAGGTACAGCGGCAGCCCGTTACGCCCGGCGCGTATGACGCTCGCGGGGGTGCCGCCGACGGCGATCCACACAGGCAGCTGGCCTTGCACGGGACGTGGGTACACGCTGGCGTCGACGAGCGGCGGACGGTGCCGGCCTGACCAGGTGACGTGCTGGCCGCGGTTGAGGCGAAGGAGCAGGTCGAGCTTCTCGTCGAAGAGCTGGTCGTAGTTGGCGAGATCGAAACCGAAGAGGGGGAACGACTCGGTGTAGGCGCCCCGGCCGGCGGTGATCTCGGCTCGTCCTGCCGAGACGAGGTCGAGCGCCGTGAAGTCCTCGAAGACTTTCACCGGGTCCGCGGTGGAGAGCACTGTGACGGTGCTCGTGAGACGGATCCGTCCGGTTGCCTCGGCGACCGCAGCGAGGATCACGGCGGGCGACGCGATGGCGAAGTCCGGGCGGTGGTGCTCGCCGACGCCGAAGACGTCGAGCCCGGCCTGGTCGGCGAGTTTGGCCAGTTCGATGAACTCCCGTAGTCGTACCGCAGGGTCGATAGGCTTGCGGGTTTCTGGGTCGGCGGTGAGCTCACCGAAGGTGAATAGCCCTATCTCGAAGGTTCGCGTTCCGGTCATCGCGCTACCGTTTGCGGCGCTGACAGAAGCGCCTCGAGCCAGAGGCGGAGGTCGCCGATAGCCGCCGGGCTGAGACCGTGGCCGCCTGGGTCACGGAATCCTGTGGTCGTGGCGTCGGCCTCGCCGTGCAGGTATGCCCAGGTGCGTTTCAGCAGGTCGCGGGGGATCACGGCATCGGCGTCGCCGTGGACGACGAGGACCGCCTTCCCCGACAGCCGGTACGCCGAGGTGGGCACCCCGGCGTCGAAGGGGAGCGTGCCATAGAGGATGGCAGCGCCCGCGTAACGGTCGGGGTCGTCGAGGATGAGGCCGCCGGCGAACGCGGCGCCGCCACTGAAACCGACAAGGACAACAGGGCGTCCGCGGGGAGCTACCTGGTCGAGCCATGCCCCGAACCACGCCATGGTGTCGGCCAGTGACGCGGCCAGCGGGCGGCCGATTCCGCGGTTCGCGAACCAGGCGTAGCCGCCGCCCTCGGCGATCGGCGCCCTCGGGGCGGCGTAGATGAAGCTGGCGGGCAGGTGGTCGGCGAGCGCGATGATGTCGGTCTCGTCTGAGCCTCGGCCGTGGAGCAGCACGACCAGTGGACGGGTCGCGTCTTCCTCGGTGTGCCATGCGACGACAGGCTCGGCGAAGGTGGTCATGATCGGGCCTCCTCGGCGTCGTTTGCTGACGCGGTGTCGTCCGTGATGCGTCCGGCGGTGCGCACTCCTGACCATCGGGTGACCTCGGTGGCGAGGTCGAGGTGGTCGATGGGCGCGGCGTGCTCGTAGTCTCCCCATGCCTGGCGGGGGAGCATCCACATGATCTCGAACTCGTTGCCGTCTGGGTCGGCGCCGTAAATGCTCTTGGTGGCGCCGTGGCTGGATTCGCCGGTGTAGGCGTCGGCATCGAGGAGGCTCGCTTTGGCGGTGGCGAGTTCGTCGATGGTGTCGACCTGCCAGGCTAGATGGTAGAGCCCGATCGCCCCGCGGCGCTTGGCTCCTCCCGCGGCTCCGACGCCGAACAGGCCCAGGTCGTGGTGGTTACCGGACCGGGGCAGCCGCAAAAAGGCGGCGTTGGCCCGCGACTCTCTCACGGCAACCGACATGTCGAACAGCTCGGTGTAGAAGCGAACGGAGCGCTCTAGGTTGGAGACGAATAGGACGGCGTGGTTAAGTCGAACTGGTGAGAATGACATGGTAGATCCTTTCGGGCGCGCCGGGGATGACATGGTTTCATGGCAGCCCCGGCGGCGGGACGGGCCGCTGGCTGGGTCAGGCGGTTGTGGCGTCTTTGACGGCGGAGATGTCGAACTCGAGGGTGACCTTCTCGCTCACAAGGACCCCGCCGGCCTCAAGCGCTGCGTTCCAGTTGACGCCCCAGTCCTTGCGGTTGATCGTGGTGGTGCCCTCGAAGCCGACGCGCTGGTTGCCGTAAGGATCGACGGCGGACCCGGTGTAGACGAGGTCGAAGGTGACAGGCCGGGTAACGCCCTTGATGGCGAGATCCCCGGTCACCCGGTAAGTGTCGGGCTCGGCCTGGGCGACCGCGGTAGACGTGAAGGTGATCTGCGGGTAATGCTCAAGGTCCAAGAAGTCGTTGGAGCGTAAATGTCCGTCACGATCAGCGTTGCGGGTGTCGATGCTCGCAGCCTCGATTGCTAGCTCAAGGCTTGAACGCGACGGGTCGTCTACGTCGAAAGTGCCGGTGCCGGTGACGTCATTGAACGAGCCACGGACCTTCGTGACCAT
>JAKBBS010000103.1:2488-11958 GCA_021808425.1 Actinomycetes bacterium | reverse complement strand
ACCACGCCGCTGTCAGGTCACCGAGATCCACGTCTAAAGCGCCTCGTATCACGACCCGGTCGCCGCCGGACCGTCCCACCACGTCGGCGCTCAAACCGCACTCGCCCGCCCGGCGAAGGACCTCCGCGACGTCGCCGTCGGCCACGCAAAGGACGACTCTGGACGGTCCCTCGCCGAAGAGGTCTAAAGCGCCCGGCCCCGCGGAGCCCGGGCCTCCAGGGAGTTTGACGTCGAAGCCACACCCCGATGCGACGGCCATCTCGGCAAGAGCGACCGCGATGCCTCCCTCCGACACGTCGTGGACACCGAGCGGGAGACCATCCCCGACTAGCGCCCCGACGAAGCCGAGCAGTTTGCGGTGCGCGTCGAAGTCCACCGCAGGGAGGCTTTCGCCCCGTCCCCGGTGGCCGTGGATCTCCACCGCCCACTTCGAACCCGCCAACGAATACGCCGCTCCCCGGGCACCCACAACCACGATGCTCGCATCTGAGCGCAGTTCGGCGACCGGCGGCCGGCGCTCCAAGCGCTCGACCAGGCCGAGGACACCGACGACGGGCGTCGGGTCGATGTCGACATTGCTGCTCTCGTTGTAGAGGCTTACGTTGCCCCCGATGACAGGGATCGACAGCTCCCGGCAGGCGGCCGCCATGCCGTCGATCGCCTCGGAGAGTTGCCACATCACTTCGGGGTGCTCGGGATTGCCGAAGTTGAGGCAGTTGACGAGGGCAACCGGCTCCGCTCCCACGCAGGCGACGTTGAGAGCGGATTCGGCCACAAGAAGTGCCGCTCCGCGCCTTGGGTCTACTGCGCACCAACGCGAGTTGCCGTCGGTTGAGACGGCGACGGCGCGATAGGGCTCACCCGGCTCCGGTCGTGGCACGCCGGGACCCGAAAGCCGCAGCAGTGCTGCGTCTGCGCCGGGCGCCACCACTGTGTTCAAGAACAGCTGATGGTCGTACTGGCGGTAGACCCACGCCGGGTCAACCATGAGGCGACCGAGATCGGCCCCGGGGTCGGCGCAAGACAGGTCGGATGAGGCGATCTCCACGGCTACAGGTGCCGGCGGCGTCATCGGGCGTCGGTACAGGGGTGCGTCCTCGTGGAGGCTCGCCGCAGGCACGTCGGCGAGCACATTCCCGTCCCATCCCTCCAGGATGCGCAGGCGTCCGGTGGATGTGACCTTGCCGACGACTGATGCCGCCACCTCCCAGCGGCGGCACACTTCGAGCACCCGGTCGACGTTGTCCGGCGTCACGATCGCCAGCATCCGCTCCTGGCTCTCGCTCGTCATGACCTCCCATGCGTCCATCCCGGCCTCGCGCCGCAACACCGACGTCACGTCTACGTCCATCCCGACGCCTCCGCGCGAAGCCGTCTCGCTCGTGGCGCATGTGAGCCCGGCGCCTCCAAGATCCTGGATTCCGACGACGAGGGACTCGTCGAGCAGAGCGAGGCAGGCTTCGATCAGGCGCTTCTCCTCGTAAGGGTCACCGACCTGGACGTTCGGCCGCTTGCTCGCCTCCAACTCCGCGTCGTCGGTGAAACCGGCCGAGGCGAGGACGCTCACCCCGCCGATCCCGTCCCGCCCGGTCGCGCTGCCGAGGAGGACAGCGAAATTCCCGGGTCCTGACGCCTTGCCCAGCACCAGGCGCTCCGTCGGCAGCACCCCGAGGCAGAGCACGTTGACCAAAGGGTTACCGGCATAACAATCATCGAAGACGAGTTCCCCGCCCACGGTCGGTACCCCCACCGAGTTCCCGTAACCGGAGATGCCTGACACGACTCCGGCTGCGATCCACCGCGACCGCGCGTCACTGCGAGGACCGAAGCGCAGCGGGTCCATGATCGCGATCGGGCGTGCACCCATCGTGAAGATGTCTCGAAGGATCCCCCCGACTCCCGTCGCCGCCCCCTGATGCGGCTCAATGGCGGATGGATGGTTGTGGCTCTCGATGCGGATCGCGACTGCGAGGCCTCCGCCTGCGTCTATAACCCCAGCATTTTCGCCCGGACCGACAAGGACCCGCTCCCCCGACGTAGGGAAGCGACTTAGATGCACCTTGCTGGACTTGTAGGAGCAGTGCTCACTCCACATGACTGCGTACATGGCAAGCTCTAGATAGTTGGCGGGGCGGTCTAGGATCGCTTCGATCGAAGCGGCCTCTTCGTCGCTCAAGCCCAGGGACCGATGGACGTGTCTTTCCATTTGGCCCCAGACTAGTTGGGGGCCGCTCAGCCCCAGGCCCCGCACAGCCCCAGGCCCCGCTCAGCCCCAGGCCCCGCTCAGCCCCAGCCGAGGCGGGTCGAGATGACACGGCACGACTCGACCACCGGTCCGCAGATCTCGGCGAGGAGACGTTCGCTGTCGTAAAGGCCCGCCGCGACAGCTACGTTGAGGCCCGCAACCACGTCGCCGCTGGCGTCCCGGATCGGCCCGGCGACAGAGCTCAACCCCGGTATCGCCTCCTCCTCCTGGACGATGAAGTCGTCGACGCGGACCGTCTCTAGCTGTGCGCGCAAAAGCGGAATCGACTGCACCGCTTTTGGTCCCCAGTTACCGGCGAACGATGATCGGGAGATCGTCTTCGCGAACTCGTCGTCCGATAGGAACGCCAGGAGCACCTTGCCGATAGAGCTGAACACGGCCGGAACCGTCGAGCCGACCCGGATGTTGGAGGCGAGCGCGGTCGGGTACGCCTGCACCCGCGCTACGACCAGCACCTGATCCCCCGTCAGGACGCCGAGATTGACCGTGCCGCCCGTCGCCTTCGCAAGATGGTCGAGTTCGACGGCGGACGTCTGCAGCAAGTCAAGGCCCTGCAGCGCGGCGAAGCCGAGCGCGAGAACACCGGTCCCTGGCCGTACGCTGCCGTCCGGGGTTCGTTCCAGAAATCCTTCCTGTTCGAGGGTGGTGACCAATCTGAAAGTCGTCGGCATTGGGTACCCGGCCTCACGGGCGATGTCGGTTACTCTCATAGACGGACGGGTGGTAGAGAAAAGACCTAGGACTTTTAGACCTTTGGCGAGGGCCTCGACCCTGTACTTCGGTCCTTCCGAAGACGGGTTGTGGTTCTTGACTGTCGAGACTGCGTTTCGCATACCGAAAGGATACCCGCTCGTCGATTCCGGCGATAACCGTCAGCCGGCGTGAGTCTTGTCCAGGACCGATTGCACTGACTGCAGATAGGCCTCGGTCGTATAGGTGGCGCCGGACACTCCGTGCACTTTCGTGCTTTGAGCCGCCAGAACCTCGCGCTCCAAGGTCGGTATCGCCGTGTCGGCTATCTGCGTGGAGAATGCATCGAGCTCGGTCATGCCGACCACCCGTAGGGCGGTTACCTTCCCAGAGGTCAAAGTGACTTGGATGGACATCTGTCCGTAGCTGAAAGACTCACGAGTGCCTGTTACCACCTCGGTTCCAGCGGAACCGCTTAAAGCGGAGCTCCCGCCGCCAGAAGTCCCACCGCTCGACGCGCCCCCCGACCCGATCGACGTTCCGGTGACTGCGCCGGGCGAGCCTGTGGAGGCGGACGCGGTCGGCCTCGGGGATGTCGGCACCGCTATTGATCCGCCGCTCGCCGCATTCTTGGTAGCAGCCGAGTTCAGGCCTAGCACTCCGAGCAGACCACCGACCGCGCCGGCAACTGCCAGAAAGGATCGATTCATGGCAGACGTTTCTCCTGGATGCGGCTCACAGGGCGTATATCTCCGAGTGGATTGACTTCACAGGAACACCTGCGCGCGACAGGAATTCCACTACTGCTTCAACGAAACCTTCAGGCCCGGCGACGTACGCGTCGCGCTCTTTGAGGTCGGCAACGAGGGCGCCGATCGCCTCGACGGGCACAGCCTCACGGGATCCGACGAGCTCGTGCACAGTACCGTGATGGCGTTCGACCAGCGCCGCCACTTCGTCACCGAGGGCCAGCGATCCTGCATCGCTCGCCCGCAGCACGACCACCGGTTCGCATCCTGCCGGCAGATCTTCCAGGACTCCCCGAACCGCCGTCACACCGATACCGCCCGCTACGAGAAGCACTCGCTGCCTGCGCTGCGCGTGGGCCGTAAAAGCGCCGTACGGCCCTTCGATCGCGACTCGGGTCCCGACCGGCACGGCGGCAAGCGCAGCAGTGAAATCCCCGACGTTCTTCACGGTGAGACGCAGGCTCCCGGCATTCGAGCGTGCGGTCGCCGAGACGGAAAAAGGATGCGCCTGCCACCACATGCCCCGGCGCAGGAACCGCCACTCGAAGAACTGGCCGCCCGAGACGGAGAGCCGGTCGAGGTGCCGGCCCTTCAGGTGTATAGACACCACCCCTGACGCTTCGGGGCGAACTTCTGCGACGACCAGACGGTGACGCACGGATCTGACTATCGGAATTCCGAAGCGACACACTATCACTACACCCGCAGTCGCCGCCCAGGCGACGGACCACACGAAGCGGGTTAGAGGATGCCCCACAAACGACGGACCAAGGACCACCTCGTGGGCGAAAGCGAGCGCCAACGCAAGGTACATGAACAGGTGGAGCGCCCACCAGGACTCCCGTTTCATCCGGCTGCGCACCGCGCGCACCGAGACAGCGCCGATCAACATCATGATCACAAACGCCACGGTGGCAATAGCCATGTAGGCGAAGCCGGACACGAGAGTGCCCACCTCGTGAAGGATCCCCGACCGCGCGGCTTGCGCATATCCGACAGTCAAAAGGAAAGCGTGCGCGGCGATCAGCAGTATCGGCCAGGCCGCCAACCTCCGATGCCACCTGAGAAGGCCGTCCTGGCCGAGCACGCGCTCCACCCAGGGAATCCGGCTGACGAGCAGAACCATGACAAGCGCGAGGTAGGTCCCGACAAGTCCTGTCACGTTGCCGGCGAAGATCGCGATGCCGCCGTTACCGTCGAACTGTGTCCGGGTCTCGGCTGTCAGCGAGATTCCGACAGTCGCGCCCAGCCCGACAGCCACAACGGCGACTGCGACATCTACGACACCCGGGCGAGGCCTAGGCGACCACGACGCGCCGAGCTTGGGGGAGGACCGCGTCAGGCTCGGTCCACGCGCAGCGTCTTCGATCACCTTGTTTCAGTCGCCCGGCTCAACGCGCACGCCACTCGGCTGGCGCTGGAGGAACTCGACCAGGTTTCCGTCGGGATCGCCGACGAACGCCACTTTCGTGAAACCGTCGGGGGCGGTTGACGGCTTCATTAGAGGAGTCGCCCCCGCCGCAACCACGGCATCGAACGTCGCTTGGATGTCGGGGACCGCCATTGCGAACTGGAACCAGCCCTGACGCCGCGTCGAGTCGATTGGATGGTGGGGGCCGGTCGGCTCTGCGCCGCGCCGGCAGAAAAGCTCGACGCGCAAACCTGTGTGGTTCTTCAACACGACGCCTCTAAGTTCGTGCTCGGCAAACTCGAACTCGTCCTCGACGATGTCGAAGCCGAGAACGCCCGAGTAGAAAGCTCTTGACCTGTCCATGTCCGCGACGGACAGACCAGCATGGTCGAAGACGGCTTGAGCGGTGGATTTGTCGGTCATGGTAGTTCCTCTCCTGGGACCCAAGTCCCGTGGAATGCGTAGCGAAGGCGGAATGGCACTTTCAGAGTTGCGAGCGGGCCGGCGCCGAGGTCGAGGGCGTCGAGGATCACGATGTCGTTGCGATTGAGTTTCCGCCGCCCTATGACAGATATCAGGTAGCCCTCCCCCTCGGCGGCGTCCGGCCCTTTCGGTATGAAGACAGGCTCCTCTGGAGCGGAGTCGGGGCCAGGGAAGAACGGCGTCCTCTGCTTGGTCTCGTCGTCTAAATGCACGAGGCAGTTGAAGGGCGGCCCCATCGGACCGAAGTCGGGCATCGGCCCGAGATCCAGGTCTAAGCAGCCGATCCACGAGTGACGGTTCTTCGACATCAAGAACCGGGGGTCCACGCGTGGCATGTCGCCGGGACAGTCGTACAGACGATGCGACTGATAGGTCGGTCCGTCGCTAACCGGAGCGCCTGCGCCTTCGGACAGGTCGAAAGTCCAGCGGTGAGCAATCGGCGGGGCTTCGTGCAAGAGCCCCTCGGTCGTCTTCGGGAACTGGGAGAACCATCCGCTTCGAGCGACGAAATGGTCCGCTATCACCCGATCGCCTTCGCTCCACGCGTTCAGGCTGTGGGTCTCCATTGCGAGCTCTGCGCTGAACCAACGGATGCCTCCTACGCCTTGTCTCCTCGGGATTATCGCCACGTGGGAGCGAAGCGATGGGTCCCAGACGAAGTACTGGGGTTCCGTCTTCATCCGCTCGTAGTCGGAGATCATCGGCGAAAAAGTGAAGATCAGATGGTCCCGCGTCACGAGCCAGTCGTGCATCATCGACGAATACGGGGCGGTGAAACTCTGCCTGCGGGTCACGACGCCTGAAGGCGAGATGTCGAACAGCAGGATCTCGTTGTCCGGACGCCCGCTGGAGTTGTAGGCGAAAGCGATCAGTTCGCCGGTAAGCGGGTCGATCTTCGGATGGGCGGTGAACGTGCGGCTGCTCAGCTGACCACCGAAGTCGTATATCCCCCGCGTTTCGAGCGTGACGGGATCAAGCTCGTAGGGGAGTGCCGCCTCCTTGAGTGCCAACAGCTTGCCACCATGCCAGACGACAGCGGTGTTGGCGTTCCCGTCGTCTATCCCGGCTACCGCCGGATCGTCGGTGAAGTAGTTGCGGTAAGCGCCGAAGAGGGACCTCCTGGCGGCTCTCTCCAACTCGAAGCGACGGGTCCGCACGAAACGTGTGCGCAGGTCCGCATGACCGTCTTTGATCCGGACCATCGTTATCATGCCGTCGCCGTTTATGTAGATGTCTTCCTTGCGACTCGGCGGATACTGCGTATCTGCCGCAGCGCGGTAAAACGCGCCGTCAATGTCAGCGGGTATGGCACCCTCGACCTCGAGGTCGTAGACGTCAGCCTCTATGCGAACTGGGGCAAAGAAGCCATTGAACGCTACGGAATCCGGAAATCTCATGGCTGAAGGCGACGCCTCTTGGATGGTGTCAGTCACAGTTCCCTCTCTTCGGGCGGCTGGATACCCCCCGGTTAGCCCACCATTGCCTTGACTCTCGTATCTTGAAAGTCGTTATCATAATAGCAGGCTGCTTCCGTACTGTCGAGTGGCATCCTGCGAACCCACAGAAAAGGGAGGACCCGTAATGGAAGGTTGGAACACCGAGCAACGAGGGAACGTGGCCGTGATCACATTCGTCCATCCACCGGAGAATCTGCTCGGGTTCCGATACCTCGCCGAGCTGAACCAGGTTCTCGTCGACATCTCCGACGAGCCCTCGGTTCGGATGATCGTCATCACAGGCGGCGTAGACGGCTTCTTCGTAGGTCACGCCGACCTGGGTGACGTCGAAGCGCTCGTGGAAGGCCACAGAGGTGCCGGTGAACCCGACTGGTGGAATCTCACTCTCGAAAGGATCTCGTCTATCTCCCAGCCGGTGGTCGCTGCTGTCAATGGGCAGGCCTGGGGAGGCGGCTGCGAGCTGGCGCTGGCCTGCCAGATGCGAGTGGCAAACCACGTTGCTCACTTCCGGTTCGTCGAGGTCGGCGCCGGGGCCATCCCGGGCGCCGGGGGCACGCAGCGTTTGCCGAGACTTATCGGACCCTCCGCCGCCGCTCGAATGATTCTGAGCGGCGAGACGGTCGACGCGCAGCAGGCATTGACGCTCGGTCTGGTCAACGCCGTGCTGCCCTCCGACGATTTCATTCGACGCGTTCTCGATTGGAGTGCCCCTATTGCCGATCAGCCGCGTCATTCGCTTGTGGCCGCCAAACGTGCACTACTCGACGGGATCCGAATGCCGCTCTCCGAGGGGCTGGCGTATGAACAGCGAATATTTCGTTCGACGCTGCGCTCAGCGGAGTCCCAGGCAATGCGAGAGTCCCACCACAGCTGACGGAGGCGCGAAAGGCGTGCGGGCCGGCGCTCCGGGTCAACTATCTGAGCGGGCCAAGTGCGGATCGCACGTCTAAGAGCGCGACCTGATCCACGGGCTGGGAGAAGTCTGTCGCCCGGTACCCGAAGACGCTTAAACCAACGCTCCCGTCGAGGTCGATGACAGCGGCATCGTATGCGGGCTCTCTGTCGCTGTCAGGGACACGCTCGACGACCGCGACGAGGCTGTCTTTTTTTTCTGTACGGTCCGGCGAATGCCAGACGATCCGCTCGATGCTCGAAGGGATGCGCATACGTCCCGATGCCGCCACCTCGTAGAGTCCAGCAGCCTGAAGGCACAGCTCGACAAGGCGCGGCGAGGTGTGGGACTGACCCGTGGGTTCGCCGATCGGGGCAAGCTCTTGCGCCATCGGCGCCACAACCACGGCTTCGACGACGTACGCCGAGTCCACGACCTGAAACGACGGACCGTGGAAGTAGAGCTTGTAGATCTCGGGGCTGGCAGCCCCCGATCTGCCTTCGATCGACGGCACTTCACGACGGGCGGGGGCGCCGCCACCGGCTACCCGGGGACGGAGCACTGCTGACAGATGTTCGACCTTCTCCTGGTGGACTCCTGAGACGCTGCTCAATGTGGCGGTCGCTGCATCACCCTCGCCGTGCACCTCCACGCTTGCCTGGCGCTTCTCGCCGTCGGGAACGAACAGGGGCTTGCCGACCAACACAGCCGACGCCTCGTCGATTGCGCCCCATCCGCAAACAAGCGTTACTGCTTCAGCCAACGCCTCCAGGGACATGACCGTCGACAACAACCCGGAGCTACCGACACGGTGGTCGGCGATAAAGACCTGCTCCGAGCTGTCCAAGTCGAACACCACCGTCCCCGCCGACGGTGACGTCCTACTTGTCAGGCGACCTTGAAGCGGCCGACCCGAACCCACTTTTAGGCTACGAACTGAGCCAGGCCGTGCTGCTCGCCTGGGTGATCTGGCCGTTCTTGATCTGGTCCACCAGGTACGAGTTGTCGCAGACCGAGGTTGCTCCAGCTATGGCCTTGCCGTTACAGGTGTAGGGATGCGACAGGAAGTTGGGGTGGTTGGAGCCGGTCTTGAACGCGTTCAGGATGCTTGCGGTGTCAAGGGTCCCGGTCACTTTCGAAAGAGCCTGCTGCACATCGACCGCCTCCGAGAAAGTAGCGGTCGAGATCGAGTCGATCGCCGTCCCGGCGGCCGCGTATTTGCTCATGGCTGCCTGGAAGATCTTCGCCTGCGCACTGTTGCCGGACTGAAGGACGAACGGCGAGACCACGTACATGTTCTCGGCACCCCCAGCGGCAGCCTGGATTACAGGCGGTGCAGAGCAGGGATCGATCGCGATCACTTTGCCCGTGTATCCCAACTGCTTTATAGCTTTGAGCACCTCGCCGCAGTTGTTCGGCACGTCGACGTAGATCACGTTCGGGTTGTCCTTGACAGCTACCGCTACCTCCGGGGTCGGATCCGGTGCCGTCGGCGGTATCGCGATGGTGGAGACGTTCGAAA
>JAKBBS010000103.1:0-2478 GCA_021808425.1 Actinomycetes bacterium | reverse complement strand
AAACACCGGAGCTCTTGAGAACCTTGGCGATGATGCTGAGACCCGAGTACTCGCCCTGAGCGTTTGAGATGTAGAGGTCGGCGACGGACTGGGCCTTCAACGTCTTGGCAACGAATACGGCTCCGACGGCGTTGTCTCCAAGGCTGATCGAGTTGAAGATCACCGCGTTTGAAGCATTGCCTTCAACAGGGGTAAAAGGAATCCCCCCGAGATAAGCGAGGTTCGCCCGCTGGTAGACAGGGATGGCTGCAGGGCTGCCGACGTCTGCTGCGCCGAGGATCGCCAGAGGATGCTGGCCGACGAGCTGGGTGGCGCAGCGGGCGCTTACCGCCGGGGACGCATCCGAGATGCACGACGCCAACTGGATTGGATGACCGTTGATTCCACCCAGGTAGTTGTTGACGTAGTCCACACCCGCGATGAGCCCTTGGCGTGCTTCGGGGAAGGTGATCGGCCCCGCTTCGTCGTTGATGACGCCGAACAAATACGGGCTCTTCGTCGCCTTGTCCGGCGTGCCGAGCGGCGACGAAGCCGTAGCAGCGGGCGCCGCTGTCGATCCAGCCCCGGATGTAGTAGCCGTCGAGCTCGCAGACGTCGAGCTGCCGCAGCCCGCCGCGAGGACTGCGAGGGCGGCCCCACCGACGAGTACCGACCTCCTGAAATGCTTCACTTCTTCTCCCCTCTGTCGACTCGGGTTAGTTTCACTCCCCAAGAGTTTGTTTCTTCTGTCGATAATAATGACGACCCGCCGCAATCTTGTCAAGCTGTTCTCCGAGAATGTGGTTGCCCCTTGACAATCCGGCCGGATACAGGGACACTATTCCAGAGTGGAAACGATTATTGCTGGCCGAAAGCAGTTGCTCGAAGTTTCAGAGGTCACTGTCCGCTACGGGGGTGTCACCGCAGTCGACTCGGTGAGTTTCGACGTCGCGGTGGGATCGCTCATCGGGCTGATCGGACCCAACGGTGCCGGCAAGACCTCACTCATTGATGCCCTCACCGGCTACACCCCCATCGACGGCGGAAGCATCCGCTTCGACGGTCTGGAGCTCGGGGGCGTACCCGCCTACAAGCGGTCACGAAGTGGCCTCGCAAGGACGTTCCAGTCGGTCGAGCTCTTCGACGACCTCACCGTCGAGGAGAACCTCCTGGTAGCGAGCGAGGGTTCGGGCATCTCTAAGGCGCTTCGGGATCTGTTCCTTCCGGCACGCAAAGCGGACCGCTCGGCCGTCGACTGGGCATTGAGCGCCTGCGGACTCGAAGCACTCGCCAAAAAGCACCCCACGCAGATCTCCCACGGCCAGAGAAAGCTGGTCGGCTTGGCCCGGGCGCTCGCCCGGCGACCGAAGATGCTGCTGCTCGACGAACCTGCCGCCGGCCTCGACACCGACGAGAGCACAGAGCTCGGGGAGCGCCTTCGAGCGTTGCCGAAAGACGAAGGCGTGACGATACTGCTCATCGACCACGACATGGGACTCGTTCTGTCTGTATCGGATCAGGTGTACGTCCTGAACTTCGGACGCCTCATCAGCAGTGGCACACCCGAGCACGTCAGAGACGACTCAGCCGTCGTAGAAGCATACCTCGGACGAAAGGAGCTGGGCGGTGTCGACTGAACAAGCCCGGCGTGGCGTCGCATTGGAAGTAGAGAACCTCACTGCCGGCTACAAAGGAACGGCGGTCGTGCGAGACCTGTGTCTGAGCGTGAACGCCGGCGAGGTCGTCGCGATGCTCGGTCCAAACGGCGCCGGCAAGACGACCACACTGGAAACAATCGCAGGGCTGCACCAGCCGATGGGCGGAAAGGTGTCGTTCCACGGCGCCGACGTCACCGGCAGAAGCGCCCACCGACTCGCCCGCGAAGGAATGGCGATGGTTCCCGAGGGCCGGGCCCTGTTCCCTACTCTCACGGTCCGGGAGCATTTGCGGCTCGTCAAGTCGAAAGGAGGGCTGGCGCTCGGCGAACTGCTCTCCATGATGCCAGAACTCGAGAAAGCCCTCGATCGGCCTGCCAAGCTTCTCTCCGGCGGCGAGCAGCAGATGCTCGCCCTCGGCCGAGCGTTGGTGAGGCGTCCCCGCATCCTCCTCGTCGACGAGCTGAGCCTTGGACTCGCCCCGGTCATTGTCGAAAGGCTCCTTCCTCTCCTACGCCAGGCCGCCACGGAGTACGGGGCGAGCGTCCTCTTCGTCGAACAGCACGTCTCGCAGGCATTGGAGGTAGCCGACCGCGCATACGTACTCACCCACGGTCGGATCGTGCTCAATGAACACGCCGCGGACCTGGCGAATCGGCGTGACGTCCTAAAAGCAAGTTATCTGGGGGAAACGACTCTAAATGTCTAGCTTCATTTTATTCGCGCTTCTCGGGTTGGGTTCGGGTGTCACTTACGCCCTGTTCGGTCTGGGCCTCGTGCTCAAGTACCGCGCCGCCGGCGTGGTGGACTTCGCCCACGGAGCTATCGCCATGTTTATCGCATA
>JAKBBS010000102.1 GCA_021808425.1 Actinomycetes bacterium | reverse complement strand
CTCACTGTGAGGGTTAGACGGACGCAGCACGTAGGCGCCCTCACGGACGACCGCACCGGCGTTTGCGACGCCACCTTGCAGAACCTGTCGCTCGGCCACAACGCTCAATTCTGACAGACAGCACCCCTGCTAGCCATTTCGCGCCACCATGCCGCAATTTCAGCGACGTACCACTAGGTTGAAGAGGTTTGCCGACCGTTGGCTTGGTCGATCGTGTTGGTTGGAACCGTCGGGAAGGCTGTCGGCTTCGTCAGAGTTGACTAGCTGGACGACGTTGGGAAGTCGACTTCAGCGGATGGCGGCTACCGGGGCGACGAGTCCGGCGTATTAGCGGTGGTTGGTGACTGCCGTCCGGACAGAGCGGACGGCAGGTCTCTCGAGTCCGAAGGTACTAACTGGATTTCGTTGGTCTTATGGCCTGTCTTCGAGTGCGGCCTTGTCGAGGTAGTCGAGGTATTCGAGGTGCTGGCCCCAGCGTTGGGTGATTTGGTTGGGGGTGAGGTGGGCGGCGTCGGCTATGTGGTCTAGGTCCACGCCGGCGAGGTGGGCTGCGATGACGGCTTCGTCTTGTTGGTGGGCGGCCCAGGCGGCGAGTTTGGTTGCGGCGGTCAACTGGTCGAGGGCGGCCCGTGGCCGGTTGAGGGTGGCTTGGCAGGCCCGGAGGAGTTGTCCGGCGGGACTGTCGTACGGGACGGCGCAGTCGTCGTCGAGGCTGTGAATGTGCCCGCAGCGCCCGTGGAGGTTGGCGGCGGCCCGGTCTCCTGGTTCGAGTTGGCGGTGCCCGCTTTGGTGGAGGTGGGCGTCGAGGTCTGCTTGCTCGTCCGCGATGCTGTCGGGCCCCCATGTTCGTCTCGGACCGGACCACCAGCAGGTGCAGCGGGCCTGGAGGTTCAGTCGGACGCCACGGCCGTAGCAGGTGAGGTAGCCGAGTCGGACCGGTTCAGGGGTGGTGATTGGTTCCACGGGTTGTTTCTCCTTATAGGTCGAGGTTGATGTTTCGGTCCGGCAACGGTGGTGGTGTCGGGGTTGTGTGCTTGGCCGGAAGCGACATTGGTGTCGCTTCCCTGCCCGCGTTGTGGCGCAGCCTGTAGGCGGGGTCAAGAGCGACCGAGCGCCAGCGAGGGAGTCCCGCAGGGACGCGAGTACAGGAGGCTCCGCCCCTGCGAAGCCTGAGGCGGAGACGAGGAACGGAGCGCTCTTGACGCCGTCGTAGGGCTGTGGCACCCCCCGTGACAGCCGCAGAGACCGTGCGCGGCGCGGGGTTGGTCGGCTCCGGTGACGCCTGGAGCTGGCGTTCAGTCTCCGGTGTTTTTGCAGGGTGTTCACGGTGCTGATGCTGCGCGCCGGGTGTTGACAGATGCGCACCCCGTTGTTGACAAGCGCAGTCGCAGAGGCGGAATGGGGCGCTGACCTGCGGATCGTTCGCCGAATTGGTGGTCGAAAGTTTTCTTGTCGGGGTGCGGGTTTGTCAACGGTTCTGTCAACGGCTCTAGCAGAAGATCAACGGCGTGCGGTCCACCCGACGCCTCGAAGTGGGTGCTGTCGGGCGGGTCCGTACAGCCGATCCGGTCCTACCGGTCGGCGGCAGCACCCCCTTCCGGATGCGCCGGAGGGTCAACCCTGAAAAGGAGAAAACAGATGAAGAAACTGCCTATTGACACGACCGTGATGGGGTTCATCGCGGCTGGGGCCCCGGAGCCGGTGGTGGACTTCGAGTCCCGCCGGCCTAAGACCGACGAGAACGGGGTGCCGTTGTACGCGGTGACGGTGATGGCGATGGCCGCCGGCGAGGCGGACGTGATCGCGATCAAAGTGCCCGGCGAGCCGAAGGGTATCGCCGCCGGCGTGCAGCTGCGCGTCGCGGGCCTGGTCGGGGTTCCGTGGTCGATGGATGACCGTTCGGGTATCGCGTTCCGGGCGACGTCGATCGAGGCGGCCGCCGGCTCGGCGAAGAGCACCGACAGGGCCGGGTCGTGAGGTCCCGGTGGTCAGCCGCCGCCAAGTGCGCGTTCTGCTTGGTGGCGGCGGCCGCCGGTGACTGGTCGGTCACCGTCGCGGCCGTCTACATCTGTCTGCGGGTGTTGGGCGCCTACTGGGGCGGCCTGGAGATGCGGGTCGCTCCCGCCACGCCAGCCCCGCTGTCTGTCCGTGTGGTGCGCTGGTGTTGGCGTCTGGAGGTCGCAGCCGCTTTCGGGGTCGCGTCCGCCCAGTCGCTACTGGCGCATTTTGTCGGCCAGAACTCGAGCGGAGGCTGGACGTTCACGATCGCCGCCGGGTTACTGGCTTGGCCTGCGTCGCGGGAACGTTTGAAGGCCGTTTTGGTCGCGGTGCGCCGCCGGCGACGTTGGACGTACTGCCTGGCGACCGTGTCGGCGGGCTCCGCGGCTCCGATCGTCGCCGAGTTCGGCGACGCCCCCGGAGGCGAATGGGCGAAAGTGCGTGTCGGCGCCGGCTCCACGGTGGCGGAACTAGCCGCCAAGTCGGAGGCGATCGCAGCGTTCCTCGCCGTCGACCAGGCCCGCGTCGAACGCCACCCGACCAACGCCGGCTGGGCGACGATCGTCGCGTTGTCGGTCGACCCGCTATCGCAGGCGAGCCCGACATGGCCGTGGCTGCACGCCGGCAAAACCTGGGTGTGGCAGCCGATCCCGGTCGGTATCGACGAGACCGGCCAGCCAGTCAGCGTCACCCTCGCCGAGCACAACCTGCTGCTCGGCGGCGAACCGGGCTCCGGCAAATCCGTCGCGCTATCGCAGCTGGTCGCAGCCGCGGCACTCGACCCGGGCTGCGGCCTGTGGCTCGCGGACGGGAAACTGGTCGAGCTGGCCTCGTGGCGGGCGTGCGCTGACGGGTGGGCGGGCACCGACATCGGCGAAGCTATCGGCCTGCTCTTAGGGGTGCAGCGGATCATGGAGGCCCGCTACCAGCAGCTCCTCGCGGAGGGGAAACGCAAAATCGACCGGTCCACCCCTTTGCAGGTGCTCGTCGTCGACGAGCTCGCCCACTACCTCGCCTGGCCGGACAAGAAACCCCGCGACACGTTCTCCGAAATCCTCCGGGATCTCGTGTCGAGGGGAAGGGCGGCGGGGATCGTGGTCATCGCAGCCACACAGAAACCTTCCTCGGATATCGTCCCGACCAGCCTGCGGGACCTTTTCGGCTACCGGTGGGCGTTGCGCTGCACCACTAACGCCGCGTCGGACACGATCCTCGGGTCGGGCTGGGCCAGCCAAGGCGTCACCGCCGCGACGATCGCCCCCGCCACCCGAGGAGTCGGCTGGCTACTACACGAGTCCGGGATGCCTGTCCGTCTGCGAGCACACCATCTCGACGACGATCAGATCAAAATGCTCGTCGAGTGGGCCACACTCGTCCGGCGAACACACCGGACCGTCGGCGATGACTGACAACAATCGCCGCCCATCCCACGACGGCAGTGACGGGGGCGGGATGATCCTGCCACCGGTTGTCGCCCAGGCCGTCGAACGGGCATCGAGGGGTGATTACGCCCGCTGGGAGGCGATGGTCCACGCGTCTGGATGCTGCGCCCAGCCGGTCCGTCTCGCCGGCCGGGTCCGCCAAGCCGACCCCGACAGCGGGGAGCTTCAACTCGTGTACACCACCACGGGGGAGGCCGACCGGGTGCTGCTCAAAGCGTGTCAGACCAGGCGGGCTACCCGCTGCCCCGCGTGCGCCGCCATCTACCGCGGTGACGCCAAAGCACTGCTACGCGCCGGACTCGAACCGCAACCCGGCACGCCAAACGACGAAGGCGATGCTGGTGTTCCGTCCGTGTTCGTGACGTTGACCGCCCCGTCATACGGGGCGGTGCACCGGGCGTTCGAGCCGCCAGCCGCCTGCCGGGCCGCCCCCAAGGCCGGAAGTTGCGACCACGGACGACCGCGGGCCTGCGATCTGGTGCACGACCACGACGACCCGATCCTGGGGTCGGCGTTGTGCGTCGACTGCTACGACTGGGAGGGGGCGGTCATGTTCAACGCGCATCTCGGACAGTTGTGGCAGCGGACCACTATCGCCGTCATCCGCCACCTGGCCGCCGCCGCCGGCCTTCCGATCCGCAAGATGAGCGGTTCGTGGCGGCTGTCGTTCGCGAAGGTCGTCGAGTTCCAAACCCGCGGCATCGTGCACGTCCACGCACTTGCCCGTCTCGACCATCTCGACGACAGTCCCGCCGGCCTCGATGACGGCGACCTCGCGGCGGCGTTCGCGGCCGCGGCCGCGAACGTGGCAGTCCCCAACCCGCTCGACCCTGTTCGGTTGATCCGGTGGGGCAACCAGACCGACGTTCAGCCGATACCCGCCGAACGCCGCCTGATAGCGGCCGCCTACCTGGCCAAGTACGCCACCAAATCCGTCGACGCCGCAGGGGTGTTGGACCACCGCCTTCGGAGCATCCACCACCTCGACCAGCTCGACCTTTCCGGGCAGCTCCGGCGGATGGTTACCACCGCCTGGCAGCTCGGCGGCCGACCCGACCTCAAGAGGCTCAACCTGCGAGCATGGGCGCACTGCGCCGGCTACCGGGGGCACTGGCTGACCAAATCGAGGTACTGGTCGACCACGTTCGGCGAGTTGAGGGTGAGACGCCAGGCGTGGCGGCTAGAGCGGATCGGTGTCACCCCCGACGACGTCAAGAATCGCATAGGGGAGTGGGAGTACAAAGGCGTCGGCCATCTCACCGCCGGCGACGCCTGGCTCGCCGCGTCCGCCGCCTCCGCACGCCACCTGAACCGGCGTACCGCGTGGGAAGAAACCTGAGGGCTGGGCGATCATGAACACGGACTCCGCCACTAGAATAGGAACGGATCTTGCGGCGGCGGGGATCACCTCGACGGTCACCTGGATCCCCGACCTCAACCCGGCCCGCCGCCGGGCACTCGGCGAAGCGGTCGTCGCCCTGCGTCTAGCCCAACCAGACACAATTGCTGCCCGGATCGAAGCTGCGGCCGGGACGCCGGAGGAAATCAATGAGGAAACCGACTGACCGCAACTCGACTGACCGTAAAGCGACGGGACCGGAACGGCGGTTCGCCGCACTCTGCACCCGGGTCTCTACCGCAGACCAACTCCGAGGGACCTCGTTGGACACCCAGATGGACGAATGCCTTGCCTACGCGAAGCAGCGCAGTCTGAAGGTGATCGGCGAATACGTCGATGGTGGCGTGTCGGGAAAATACGCCAACCGGCCCGGTTTGGACCGGCTCATGGCCGACTGCCGAGCGGGGCTCGTCGACGTTGTCATCGTCGCGAAGCATGACCGGTTCGGCCGGTCGTTTCGCCATACCGTCGCGTTGGTCGGCGAACTCGAAGAGCTCGGGGTCGAGTTCGTCAGTATCGCCGAGCGCATCGACGACACACCCTCGGGTCGTTTCCAGCGCAACGTGTTGTTGTCGGTGGCCGAATTCGAACGCGAACGCATCCTAGAACGCACGAGCGCCGGACGGGAACGGCGCGCTGTCGAAGGAAGATGGGCTAACGGTGTCCCGCCGTTCGGCTGGCGGCTGATCCGAGACGAGCGAGGGATCAGCCAAATAGCCGTCCATCCAGGCGAGGCGGCCATTTGGAGGATCATCGCGGAAGGAATGATCGACCGGGGCCTGTCGACCCTGGCGATGGCCAGAGAACTCAACGCCGCCGGGACGCTCAAACGCAAAGGCGGGATCTGGACCGCCGGCTCGCTACGCCACCTCGTGCAGAGCGCGCACGCCCTCGACGGCAACTGGGTGTATCGCCGCGACGGGCGCCCGTGGGCCAAAACGACAGACGGGCCACCGATACCGATGACCCTACCGGCGATCCTCAGCCCGGAACGCTTCGCCGTTCTGCGAACAGTGATCGTCCGCCAAAACATGACCCGCAAACCGATCAACACCCTTCACCTCCTATCCGGAAGACTCAAATCGGGGTGCGGGGCACAAATGTGGATACAGCTTCGAGACAACGGGATCCGCATGTACCGCTGCCGGGCCAAATACGCTCCCGACGGTGGCGGCGCCGCCAAAACCGCCAGATGCGGCTGTCACAACATCGACGCCGAAACCATCGAAGAACACGTCTGGGCCGCTATCGCCCAAGTGCTTCTCGATCCTGCCGCTCTGCTCGCGCTAGCCGGCGAACAAGCAGCCACCGCGGCTGTCGCTTCGGGCATCTCCCAAGACGACATAGCCGCCCTGGACCGAAAGATCTCCCGGCTACAAAAAGCGGCGTCCACGTCGCTCGCCGAGGCGCTCGCCCAAGGGATCGACATCACCGTCGCCGCCGGCGCCGTGCGCGCACTGCAAGCCCGACTCGACGAAGCACAAGAACGCCGCAAACTAGTCGCCGCATGGGCGGCCAGCGCCGAAGAGCGCACCGGTCGAGCCAAGACCCTCACCCAGATCGCCAACGACACCACCCGAGCCATCAACCTGCGGCCCTTCGGAGACGCCCACCGCCGCCTAATAGACGCCCTCGACATCCGAGTTGAAGTCGCCGCATGGATCGACTGCGCCGCCTGCGGAGGGACAGGCCGAGCCACCGGAAAAGGACGAGGAAAGCTATGCGAAACCTGCAAAGGACACCGAGGCAAACCAGACCTGCGAATACGCGGTCACCTGCCTCTGCTCGGCGCCAACCAGGAAGCGTGGCCCGTCGCCATCGCATCAACTTCCGCATAAGCCGTGACGCACCGATGAACCGACGCTGATCGGGTCCCGGCATCCGCTGAAAGTGCATCCCGAGCTGGGAGAATGACGGCTGAAAAGACAGTCGTTCAGACCAGGTCGAGGAGGCACTTTCAGTGAGTCGAGTATGGCGCAGGTTGGACCGGATCGTGGTGAACTTCGACGACCCGAATCTGGTGGCTAATGCCGGGCTGTTGTTGGTGGCCACGCTGGCGGACAGCCTGGATTTGGAGGCGCTCGTCCACGAACAACCATCCAGCTGTTGCCGCGAATAGCTTTGAACGAAGGTAAAGAGAATTGCTGGGTTACATCTAGGGGCATGGTTGCGCCTCGCCGGTCGCCGGGCGCACAACTCGCTCTCGCAGTCATGACCATCCTCACCGCCAAGCTCATCAACTGGAGAAACCGCTGGTCACCGCTGGTCACCGCCCCCCTTCCGCAGTCCGCTGAGCCTCCTATTCCATCACCTGTCAACAGGCACCGGAGTTGACGACCAGGGGCGGACGCCTTGGGATCTGGATCATTCCACCCAGAGCGGAGCGGTCACCGTTGGCCCCAACGACGGACCGCCCGGGCCATCGGCAGGCCGCGGCCGCGTCAGCGAATGCCGTCGAGTCCACGGCCACCTCCCGCAATTGCACATCAGCGGGCACCGGTCCCTCCTCGGGCAACTCACCAACCTTGGTCTGTTGCCACCCGGGCGACCCGTAGAGCGACGGCCGTCTAGGTCGGTTTGATCCGAGGCGTCAGGGAGAGCCTGGGCGGAGATGACCGACGGGTTCGGGATCATGAGGGCCTGCTTGGGCAGAGGCACCGAGAAGCGTGCTCCCAGCAACAAAGTGCCGGAAGCACGCTGTTCCAGCCCTACGGTCGCCTCCGTTAGGGAACACGGATACGGCTTAGGACACCGACTCCCGAGCTGGCAAGACGTCGTTCAAGATCTTCGATGGCTGCATCGAGAGCGAGTCCTTGTGAGCGAGTGACAGCCTCACCGAGGAAGACAGCTCGCTCCGATCCTTCGGTCAAGCAAGTTTCCCGCGAGTCACGATGATTGAAGGCGTAACAAAGGACAGTCGAGCCTGACGCGTACACAGCAAGATCTTCGGTCAGCGGCATATCTTCGGGCCGTCCACCTAAGGGAACGAAGCAGTCATTCAATGGGTCTGCGAGCCGCAAGGCCACGTCGGGGCTTGGCAACCGGTCCAAGTCGTAAGCGCCAAGGGGTGCCATGTGCAAGACGGAAACCGCACAATAGAGATCAACAGCGCAGACTGATGTAGTTACCTCCTGCCGGGAAAGCCACCGACGACTAAGAGCTTCGACGCTGGACTTATAGCGCGACGGCTTCAGACCACATAGTGCGATAGCGTTGCGCCATTCTGCTACCAGTGGACTCGATGCCAGGTTCTCAATAGAGATGCCCATTGAAGCGATACCATCGCGGATCTCAGAGCTACTGGGCACTGTAAAGGGTTTCTCGAGATTCCTCAGCCCAGATACAACGATCCCCTGAACGGACAGGTCGGGATGTCGACCAAGGATCTCCTTGCTGATGGAAAGCTTTATACTCATTGACGAGCTCCTTTCGACTTATAATTGCGTGACTCCATTACTCGCGAACGGAAGGGTGCATGGATCCAGGCGGGATCGAGCGATAGAAGGTCCTTCCGAAGGCGTCGCAGCCGATGATGCGGCACGCGTGCGTACCGATGGTGTTCGGCGTGGTACCCATCACCGTGGGGATGAAATATGAACCGCTGGGTCCTGCCCAAGGACGAATACGTCCCTTCAAACTCGGTGGAACCGCCATAATCATGCTCATCGGCCTCCCCGATCATCCGAATTATTGGGAGGCCTATAGCGAAGGAAGCGATCCAGTAAAGCAGTGCCACACGAGCGAGATCCCACCCGATAGCGGTCGTGATCCCGGCCCAGATGATGCAGTGCCATGACGCGGCGAGGATGCCGGTTTCAAGGTCGGAGCCAATCGCTCGCCACCAGCGGACATAGTACGACGGCAGTCGTCTGGCGACATCGAGCCCGAACGTCAGGACTCCACAAGTACGCCTGATCCCGTCGAAGTCGGCCACCATATATCTGTCTCGGCATGGATCGGCGATGGATCCGTATCCGCCGTGGTGCTCCTTCAAGTGCCCTGCTCTAAACCGGGCGACCGTGGAGAACACGGAAATTGATGCTCCGATGTTTACGATGGTATCGTTCACCCAGCGATGTTTCCTACAGACGTTCTGGTGCGAAGCCTCGTGCGTCATCGCTTCACAGCCGCGGAGCGCTCTACCCACGGCGATGACGGCTGGCAGGGAGATGGCTGCCAAGATAAGGGGACTGCCTTCGATTGCGAGAGTCGCCATCGCGACCGGAATGCCGATCGCCTGCAGCTGGTCTAACGTAATGACCCCGGTGGAGACAAAGGCTCTCGTTTGCTCGGCTTCGACTCTTAGCCTCCGTGTCGATTCGGTCTCGGAGTAACCTCGACGCAAGCGGCGCTCACGTCCGCGGTCATCGTGCACCCGGTCGGTAGCACGCTGACCGGCGAGCTTTCTTGGGTTGGAGAAGAGATGAAAATGATTCGGCGGCCGTTCGCGATCTTCGACTATCCTCATCGGACCTCCTCAGCGGAGGAGGGGAACTCCCTCGCTCGAAGTCCGTTCTACTGACGCCGATATCAGTGGTGGGAAGTCCTGTCTCGGTGGTTTCAGGGTCTAGGTCGACAGGATCACGTCAGCAATCTCGGCTGAATCTCGTTACCGACCCTGTCGGTAACGGACTTCTCGTCCGCCGTGACGAGAAACTGCCGAGCCGGAGTACGCCACCGATAGCGCAGGATCGACCATCATAGATGCTTGTGTTCATCGCCACGTTAGGGGGACAGAGATGCGGTCATTCGACTCGTTCGGCGAGCACGGAAGCTCCTCGCGAAGTGATATCTGCCATTCGCAGCTCGTCTGGGCATCCCGAGCTGGCGCTACGACTAACCTATAGCTGATGGGACAGAGAACCCGGCGTACCAATACGCCGTCCTCATCACACGAGCTTAATCAAGTGCGAATTGATGTTCTCGGTCCACTCAAAGTCTCAGTGGTTGGCGACGACCTCGTCCGTTCGGTGGATGTGGACTGGAGCAGGTCAGGCGATGCCATCCTTCGCGAGCTGGCTTCGAGTCCGGAAGGTGCGATGGTTAGCTCCATCGAAAGGAGGACGGGACTCAGGAAACCCTACGACGCTGTCGGGGACCTCCGGAAGACTCTTCAACCTTTCGGTTTATCGGTCTCTCGGAGCTCTGGGTCGCAGGGTTACCGACTGATCAACCTTTCTGGAGATCCCGTGAGCGTCGAGTCTGACATTGTCGACTTCCGGGCGAAGGCAGGTAGAGCCATCGAGCAGGAAGAAGCTTTGGCGATGGCAGAGCCTAGGCGTCCAGAACCCGTGCCACCACAAAAGCTGGTCGGGCTCGCGCAGCAAACCGATGACGCACTCGCACTGTGGCGAGTTTCTGGTGTAGCTGCGAGAAGATCAGTCTTGCTGCCCAATCCGGCCGCGAAGACGACAACGGCGGACTACCGGCTGGATAACAACCTTCGCGTCATACGCGCTCGCATCAAGCTTACGTCGGCTGAACGTACTCATAGTGAAGCGCACCTACTTGAGGCATCATCTGCTATCAATGATGTTGATGACCTAGTGTCTCCTATCGAGATACAAAAACTAAATGTGGAGTGGACATCGATAAAGGCGCGACTCCTAGCGGAGGGTCTGAGACGCCGCGCGACCGAGAGTGAAGTTTTCTTATCCATCCCAATGTCGGCTGCGACAGGATACGAATCGATGCGCGCCTTAGGCAAGTCGGTCGCTGACGCACTATGCCAATACTGTGGTGTTCGTCAGGTATTTTGCGCAGCAGAGACGATCGCCAGCCGTGATGAGTTCGAAGAGCCACCCGTAGCATTGCAGACGAATCTTGGGCCATTCCAGTCCGCTGTTTCGTTCGTCATGATCTATCCGGAGAAGCTTGCTTCCAGCGTGCTTGTTGAGGCTGGTATGGCACTCGCCTTCGGTATGCCATCTGTATATTTCGTACGTAATCGAGTTGATCTTCCGTGGATGCTGCAGGACGTGGCAGGCGCTGGTTTGGCAACCCTAGGTGTTGTTCGAATAATCGAATATCGGGACGAGGCGGATCTGCTTAAGAGGATCAGGAATAGTAACTATCACCTGTTCCCTAAGCCAGCTCTTCCGCTACTCCCAGCTGTACCTGGATAAGGACGACGTATTTGTAGATGACGTGTATTGTGGCTATATGGAACCGAGGTCCTTGAAATTGCAAGTATTTGTCAGCGGCACTTGGAAAGCAGAAAAGGCGCTGCCGTTCAAGGAGGAAGCTTTGTTTCTCGGTCAGAAGTTGGCCCGCTCTGGAGTGGACGTCGCCTGTGGCCCAGGTACGGGAATCGCTCGCCACATAATTGATGGCTATCGATCGATTCAGGAGCGCGGTAAAATCCGATACTATCTACCGCTGAGTTCAGAAATGGAGGCTGTCGGTGAGGCCGTAGAGGAAGGCGCTGACGAGATTATAGAGACTGACTTCGACTACCCGATTAGAAATGTATTTCAGATCAAGCAATGCCAGGGGCTCATTGTCCTAACCGGTGGGGATGGGACGCTGGAGGAGATCTTGCCTGCGGTGATCGACTACCAGATGCCCGTTGCGATCCTCGAGGATGCGGGTTCGGCGGCCCGGGCTCTGCGCGCCCTCCTTCAGATCTATCCGGAATGGAGCGAGCTCATCTTGTTTTCGAATTCGGTCGAAGCCGTCGTCGATGAGTGGTTGCGGCGAGTGCTCGATAAAGACAGCTGATGGGGAATCTGGCCTTCTTGAGGCTATTGACCAGGTCACACGAGGTCTAGGTCTAGGACGCCAGTGATGGGCTAACCCGGGGCTAACACGGGTAACGCTGGGCTAACCCAGTTAACTATCTCGGGCGGGCGCCCCCGGGGCGCGAAGAGGGCCGTCGATTTCCGTGTAACTAGATTCTGACTGCCATATGCTCGTGAATATCAGAAAATTTTCGGGGGTGCTGCGCCGAAGCCTCGAGGAGTTGATCGCTCTCGGCATGCTTGACCGGGCGGCGGCGAGGTTCCTGTCAGCATGCGTCAAGAGCGGAGCGTCGATCCTGATCGCGGGAGCCCCTGGTTCGGGGAAGACGACGATGCTCGGATGCCTGGCGGCTGACATCGACCCGTCGATGCGGGTGGTCGTCGCCGAGGAGGTGTTCGAGACGAT
>JAKBBS010000101.1 GCA_021808425.1 Actinomycetes bacterium | reverse complement strand
ATCGACGATCGCGTTCGTCAAGCGTCGATGCTCTCAACATGTCTGGAAGTATTACGTTCGCTCGTGCCCCTTCATCGATTGCGATGAGTGCTTGGAGAGCGAGTCCCCTCGACGTCGCCTTAGCCGGCTGCCTGCTCATCTGTCTGCACGACTAGCAATGGCACTGCCAATGCCACTGGAGGTGTCGGTCGTATTGCGCATTTCGAAAGCCTCCCCTACGACAGGGCGAACGCCGCGCAGCCAGGCGGCACCGTCCATGACGTGTTTACCCTGCGGCTGGACCTCCAGCAACCGTATAGCGCCGTCACCTGTATAGACCTTGTCGCCACTGATCGTTCCCGGTTTCCCCTGCCCGGAAGCAGGTTCGGTTGCGTGGACCAGGAGCCTCTCGCCCCGCCACACAGTCCACGCCCGGCCTAGACGAACCACCCGCGAAAGTTCGCTGGTGGGACGGCTCCAATCCAAGCGCAGGTCGTCAGGAGCGATCTTCGCGGCGTAGGTTTCCTCGCCCTCCTGTGGCCGGGGTTCTCCGAGTCCCGTGTCGAGGGCTTCGACGAGCAGCGCCGCTCCGAGAACTGCGAGGCGTTGCGTCAGCTGCTGCGAGGACTCCGCAGCTCCGATCGGAGTCTCCGCCGAGCGGTAGACGCCCCCCGTGTCGAGGCCTTCCTCGACGCGCATCAAGCAGACGCCTGTCGTTGGATCCCCTGCGAGTATCGCTCTCTCAACCGGGGCAGCGCCGCGCCAGCGGGGCAGCAGCGAAAAGTGCACATTGACCATCTCGAGTTTCACGAGGACGTCTGCGGCGATGATCCGCCCGAACGCTACGACGATCCCCAACTCGGCGCCGTAGTCGAGGCAGGCAGCCGGAGAGTGAACCACCGGTATTCCGCGGTCGCCGGCCAACGCGCTCACAGGTGTCGGACTCGGTGCTGCTCCCCTGGATCGCCGCTTGTCAGGCCTGCTCACAGCGACGACGACTTGATGGCCGGCTTCGACCAGGCGATCGAGTACGAGGGCTGCAGGTTCGGGTGAGCCGAGAAAGGCGAGTCTCAGCGCTCAGGCCTCTTCGAGCTGCGATCGCCGACGCAGCTCTTTCATCGCCTGCTTCTTCTGGTCCTTGTCGAGCAGTCCAATCAGGAGGCGGCCATCCAGATGGTCGAGCTCGTGCTGGAAGCAACGGGCCTCGAGTTCGTCGGCCTCGATCGACACTTCCCGGCCGTGAAGGTCGTAACCGGTCAGATGTATCTCCTTCGGCCGTACGATCGGGAAGAACAAGCCCGGGATCGAGAGGCATCCCTCGTCGTACTCCCACTCTCCCCGGAAGTCCGAGATCGCCGGGTTGATGATCGTCACCGGGTCGGCGTCGCCCATCTGGTAGACGAACATGCGCTTTTGCACTCCCACCTGTGGAGCAGCGAGACCGAGACCGTTAGCCTCGTGCATGGTCTCGACCATGGCCTCGGCCAAGGCAACGAGGCGCCCGTCGACGTCGGTGACCTCTTTGGCGGCCTGAGTGAGTACGGGATCACCGAACAGTCGGATCTGGTAGGTCGCCACCTTCTCATGGTAACGCTGGGTGGGACCCAAACCGCGATTTCTGCGAACCTTGAGCAGTGTCTCACTACTTCGACGAGCAACCCCGCGTCGCGTCCCGGCCGACCTCGGTGCACATGAAGCTTCGTGACTTCGAGGCGGATCTTGTTGCCGACCGAGGAGTCTTTTCCGCGACGAGGATCGACCCTGGAACTGCGCTACTCCTCGACGTCGGATCAGCCTCGCCGGGTAGGCTTGACTCGACGGGTAACCTGCTCGACCTCGGCTGCGGGTACGGTCCGATCTCTGTCGCCTTGGCGCACCGCAACCCTCGGGCGACCGTCTGGGCGCTCGACACGAACCGGCGGGCGCTCGACCTGGTCGCCACGAACGCAGCGGCGCTCCGATTCTCCAATGTGATCCCAGCGACCGCGGACGAGGTTCCCGCCGACGTTCGATTCGATCAGATCTGGTCGAACCCACCGGTGAGGATCGGCAAGGCGGCGCTCCAGGACCTCCTCCTCGCCTGGCTCGGCCGTCTTGTCCCCGAGGGGCAAGCCATCCTGGTGATGTCACGCAACCTCGGGGCGGACTCGCTGTCGAAATGGCTCGAATCGACCGGGATGACCGTGAGGAGAACCTCCTCCAAGCGCGGTTACCGGATACTCGAAGTGCGGGGCCTACCCGGGGCGGCGGGGATAACCGGGGCGGCAGGGACACCCGGGGAAGCGGAGGCGTGCCAATGAGGCAGTTGCGGCCAACCGACCTTAAGCGGCTGCACCGCGAGTGGAACCGCCGGAGCGCTGCACGAGTCGCGCTCCTGCTCGACGGCGTGCAGTCGCCGTTCAACATCGGTGCGATCACTCGTACCGCAGCCGCGTATCGAGTCGAGCACCTGTACCTTTGCGGGCAGACCCCGCCGCCGACGATGGCGAAGTCCGCCAAAGTCGCCCTTGGGACCGAACGTTATCTGTCGTGGTCGCGCTCAGAGCGCGGCGCCGAGGGAGTCGGAAAAGCCCGTGGCGACGGCCTGTTCGTCATCGGGTTGGAGTTGGCGGACGGAGCGATCCCGCTCCACGCGATCGAGGCACCGCCGGACGTCTGCCTCGCGGTCGGCAACGAGGACCACGGGCTCCCACCGGGAACCTTGGAGGCCTGCGACGCAGTCGCTTACCTTCCGATGACAGGCCGGGTCGGTTCGCTCAACGTGGCGACGGCGACAGCGATCGCGCTGTACGAGCTGCGTCGGCGCGAATGGATCGGCTACCCCGCTCCGCTCGACCTCTCAGCGCCTGGGGACCCATGACGCACCAACCGCGTCGTGGGCGCCGACCAGCGCGACGCATGCCGCGATCTCGGCTTCACTCATAGCCTCCGCAGCCCGGAGCGCTATCGGCCTGATAGAGATACCGCCGCGCGGTGCGAAATCACCGAAGACCCGCAGCCAGCGCGGAGAGCAGGCCGTCACAAGGTCGTCGGCTACGTGGTTGACGCAATCCTCGTGGAACGCCCCGTGATCACGGTACGCGCCTAGATAAAGCTTCAGGCTTTTGCTCTCGACACAGCGCTCGCCCGGAACGTAGTGGATGTGGAGACGACCGAAGTCCGGCTGGCCTGTCACGGGGCAAAGCGCCGTGAACTCAAGACATTCAAGGCCGACAGCCCACCCGCCGCCGGGGTGCGGATTGGGAAACGTCTCGAGCATCTCGGCACTCGGATCCTTGTATCGGTACTCGCTTCGCCCTCCGAGAAGAGTCAGGTCGGAAGTGTCGCTCACTGCGCTCCACGGTAGCCGCCCGGCGGACCTTGGCCTTCGAAACCAGCTACTACCAACCAGCAACTACTGCTAAGGCCACATCGTCTGCTCCGAGCCGGGGTGAGGAAGCCATTTTCATGGTAGCTATTGGTACCTTGCGAAAATTGTGCCACGGAGAGAGGGGTTCTGACGTCGAGTAGCGGTTCAAAACCGCTGCGGATCCACCGCTACACGGACATTCCCGACGGGCCGGCCAACCGAGCGCAGAGCATCGCAAAGTCTCCGGTGATCGGGAGCCTTCACCAGCCACTTGCCGTCGTTCGGGCCCATCACTTCTACGGTTCCAACGTAGCGCCCGCCAAGCGACGCGATCCACGCTTCGCTGCCCGCTCCGGAGACGAGCGCAAGAGCCCCGTAAGGCGGGAGTCGCAGTGCTCTGCGAGCCGAATCCTCCTCGCTCAAAGCGACAGCCGGGTCTCCGATCGCCGCTGCTCTAAGCACCGGGTGATCCGGCAGACGCGTCTGGACCACTATGAGGCCCGCGGCGCCTCTAACCAGTCGAGATGCCGTCGACAACAGCGCAAGGGAGTGCTCGGCCGCGCCGAACCGTGCTGCGAGAAGCTCCCGGTCGAAGTCCAAGAACACGATCGTGGCGAAACCGGAGGAGGGATCGAGACGGCGAAGCAGGGCCTCGGTTCCGACGAGGACGCTCGATGGGGGAAGGTCCTTCGTCGCAGCCGTGACCTCGCCGACCTCCCTCCCCGCGAGACGTTGTAGATCTTCCCGGGCGCGAGACGTGCCTACCCGCAGCCACGACAGCCTTATCGAGGTGCAGCTTGCGCACACATAAGGCCGCATAGCGCCGCAGCTGTTGCATGTGAGGACTCCTGGCTCGGGCGATGACACCGCCGCGTGGCACACTTCGCAACGCGCTACCGTCCCGCACGCCCCGCAGGCGAGAAGCCGCACCCGTCCCGTCGTGTTCAAGACGCACGCCACCTTCTCGGTGCTCCGAAGCACATCGACGAGGCGACTGCTGTAAAGCCCGGCGCGGGGATCCTCGCTTCGCTGGTCCACTAGCTGTATCGAAGCCCAGCCGGCCTTCTGCTTGGCCGGCTCGACTGCCGTCATAGGGCCGAGCGCGACCAGTTCGGGGCCGGGGCAGGAGCTGATCAGGTAGCAGGGGACGCCCGCGCGCTCGGCTCGCTCAACTGCTATCCCAACGGAACTCCACGTCGGCGCCCGCTCGGAAGTGTGCAGCTCGTCATGGGCGTCGACGACTGCGACAGCGGCGATCCCCGGGCACGGCGCCCAGGCAGCTCCGCGGCTCCCGACGACGACCGCCGCCCCTGCGCGCGCCTGGGCCCATTCCTCGGGAAGCAGCGCCACGTCGCCGCCAGCGCGCCGCAGTCGCCTGACGAGGACAGCCGCACGAGCAGCGGTCGGGACGATCACCAGAAGCGGTCCGAGCTGTGCTGCCTGCGCAACGATTACAGTCGGATCCTCAGCCGGCCCGATAGCTACCACGTGAGCACCTGGCCCGGTAGGCAGGCCCAACGCCCGGGGAGGCGCGGGAGGCGCCATGCGGGCGGCGGGAAGGTGACGCACCGCATTTCGCGACGACGCGGTGATCAGGAAAAGCGCCCTGTTCGCCGCCCACCTCCACGCAGCCCACGTCGCCAGATCGACGAGGTCAGCTGTGGGACCCCACCCTCGGAGGGCAGCCACCGCTTTGAGAGCCGGCCGGGACCCGTCGAGTGAGATATCCAGGTCCGGCTCCGCCGACAGATCGCCGAGAGCGACGATCCATCCACCGACCCTCCGGCCCGCCAAGTCGACACGGACCTGGCAGCCGACCTGCACCTCGTCGGCGAAGTGCGGAGGGACTGTGTAGTCGAACTCCTTGTCGATCCCTGAGACGTCGGTCAGGACCCGGGCAACCAGCGCGGCGGACGGGATCGTTTACCCCGAGATCCTTCAGGCCCCGATTGCGCTCTTGAACTCGTCGAGGCGGGAGACCTTCTCCCACGTGAACTCTTTGTCTGACCTGCCGAAGTGACCGTAGGCGGCGGTGCGCTGGTAGATCGGGCGGCGCAGGTCGAGGTCGCGGATGATAGCTGCCGGTCGCAGGTCGAAGACTTCGCTGACTGCACGCGAGATGACGGCGGGGTCGACTTTCTCCGTCCCGAACGTTTCCACGAGCAGCGAAACCGGGCGCGCCACCCCGATCGCGTACGCGACCTGGATTTCGCAGCGCTCGGCGGCGCCGGAGGCAACAACGTGCTTTGCAACCCATCGAGCGGCGTACGCTGCCGAGCGGTCCACCTTGGACGGGTCCTTCCCGGAGAAGGCTCCCCCACCGTGGCGTGCCGCTCCCCCGTAGGTGTCGACGATGATCTTGCGTCCGGTAAGTCCTGCGTCGGCGTGCGGTCCGCCCTTCTCGAACTTACCGGTGGGGTTCGCGAGGATCCGGTAGCCGTCGTCGGCGAACGCTGCCGGAACGATGGGGGCGATTACATGGTCGCGCAGGTCGGGCAGCAGCAAAGTTTCTATGTCGATGTCCGGCTTGTGCTGGGTGGATACCAGCACCGTTTCGAGCTTCACCGGGCGCCCGTTCTCGTAGCCGAACGTGACCTGCGTCTTGCCGTCGGGACGCAGGTAGCCGAGGGTGCCGACTTTGCGAACTTGCGAAAGGCGCTGGGCGAGGCGGTGCGCGAGCCAAATCGGAAGCGGCATCAGGTCGTCGGTTTCGTCGCACGCGTAACCGAACATCATCCCCTGGTCACCTGCACCTTGAGCGTTGAGGATGTCCTCTCCGCTCGTCCCCGAACGCACCTCCATGGCGGTGTCGACGCCTTGGGCGATGTCCGGCGACTGGGAGCCGATGGATACGGCGACCCCGCACGTGCGCCCGTCGAAGCCGACCTCTGAGCTCGTGTAGCCGATCTCGGTGACCACGTCGCGTACGAGCTTCGGTATCTCCACGTACCCGTTTGTGGTGATCTCGCCTGCGACGACGACGAGACCTGTCGTCAGCAGCGTCTCGCACGCGACCCGCGACGCGGGGTCCTGGGTGAGCAGGGCGTCTAGCACCGCGTCCGAGATCTGGTCGGCCATCTTGTCGGGATGACCTTCTGTGACCGACTCCGAGGTGAACGTCCAGCGGCTCATCGCAGCTCCTTAGCTTCGAGGAGCATCGTGTCTGCTCCGTTTCAAGAGGATAGGTTCCGGGTCACGAGGATACGCTCCGCTGCGTCGACGACAGCGACGGCTACCTTCTCCTTGGTCGTGAGTGGCACCTCGACGCTGCGGCCGTCCCGGTCGACGATTACGACAGCGTTGGTCGCATGCCCGAACCCGACTCTCGGCAACGCCACGTCGTTTGCGACGATCACGTCGGCGCCTTTGGAACGCAGCTTGGAGAGCGCCAACTCTAACAAGGTGGGGCCGCCCGGGCGGACCGTCTCCGCGGCGAAACCGACGAGCAGCGGCCCTGAAGCGTTGTTCGCAAGTCGTGACTGCGCGAACCCGGCGAGGATGTCGGGGTTCGCGACCAGCTGAACGTCGGGCACCCCGGCCCCTCTTTTGATCTTCTGATCGGAGCGCGCCGCCGGGCGAAAGTCCGCGACCGCAGCGGTCATCACCAAAAGGTCGGCCGAACTCCCCGGCGCCGTCAGGCAGGCGTCGACCGAAGCGAGCATCTCCATGGCCGTCTCCACCTCCACCACGTCGACCCCGGCGGGAGCGTCAAGCGAGGCGGCGACGGTGCTCACCAGGGTCACTGACGCTCCCCTGGCGGCGAGCTCCGCAGCAACCGCGTAACCCTGCCGGCCGGAGGAGCGATTCCCGATGTAGCGGACCGGGTCTATCGGCTCCCTCGTGCCTCCCGCAGTCACCACCGCTCGAATCCCGTCCATCGACTGCGACGAGTAAAGCAGCGTGGAGGCGGCTTCGACGATGTCGGCCGGGTCGGCTAAGCGGCCGGCGCCGAGGTCGCCGCCGGCGAGGCGTCCTACGCCGGGGGCGACGAAATGCACGCCCCGTCGTTTGAGCGTCGCAACGTTGTCGACGACCGCCGGGTGCTCCCACATCTCTGTGTGCATCGCCGGGCACATGAGCACAGGAGCTCGCGTTGCGAGCAGCGTCGCGCTCAGCAGGTCGGACGAGATCCCGGCTGCGTATGACCCGATGATCCGCGCGGTGGCCGGCGCTACGACGACAAGGTCGGCAGACTGGCCGAGGTGGGTGTGCGGTATCGCCTCGGGGCCGCCCCACAATGAGGTTCTCACCGGTTCCGATGCCAGCGCAGAAAGCGTGGCTTCGCCGATGAAACGCTTGGCCGCGATGGTCATCACAGGTGACACTGCCGCGCCGGCGTCCATAAGGCGGCGGCAGATCTCTGCCGCCTTGTAAGCAGCGATACCGCCGCTCACGCCCAGAACTACACGGCGGCCGGCGAGATCCGCTTTGGCGCCGGGCTCCCCTTTAGCGCTCAGCTGGCGTCGCCCGATTCGTCTGGACTTTCGTCGTAGACCGCAGCCTCTTGGTCGTCCGCAGCCTCTTCGTAGAGCGCCGCCTCCTCGTCATCGCCAAGCCCGGCGACGAGTGCAGGATCCGTGCGGCTGTAGGTGATCTTGCCTACCGCAATCTCCTCCATCGCGATAGACAGAGGTTTGCGTGAAACCGACGTCACCTGCGGCGGGACGATCGAGCCGAGGCCGGCACCAAGCTGGTTGAAGTAAGCGTTCACCTGACGGCCTCGCATCGCAGCGAGACTCACGAGGGTAAATTTGGAGTCGACCCGCTGAAGAAGTTCTTCGACAGGTGGCTCCATCATCGTGGCTGGGCGTTCGCTCAAGTTGTCTCCATCGGCTTGCGGTAGGACTCGATTATACCTGCCAGCTCCGCTGCGGCTCGGACCACGTCGTCGTTGACCACCACATGGTCCGCTAAGCGGCGCCCGAGGAGCTCTTCGCTACGACCTACTACGAGACGGCGAGCGACGTTCTCCTCGCTGTCGCCTCTGCCCCTCAGCCGTTCCTCTTGAACCGACGCCGAAGGTGCAACGACGAGTATCACCACAGCATCGGGATAGTCCCGGCGGATCTGCTGGGCGCCGTCCATCTCGATCTCGAGTAGCAGGTCCGCCTCTACTGCTTCGCAATCCAGGTCCCCTTCCGGTCTGGGGGTACCATACAAGTGCCCGGTGCCAGCGAACTCGGTCCACTCGAGGAATCCTCCCTGCGCCGCCTTGGCCTCGAACTCCGCTCGATCGACGAACACGTAGGCCTGCGGGTCCTCTCCCGGTCGGGGCGAGCGGGTGGTCCACGAGCGGGAGAGCCGCAGCCCGCCGACGAGCGTGACGAGGCGGTTCACTACCGTGCCCTTGCCTACCCCTCCAGGGCCGGACACCACGAAGATCATCGCTTCGCCGGACCCCCTGCGAGCACGAAGCCTTGAGCTCAGCCCAGAATCTCGAGGAGCTTCTTGCGCTGCTGATCGCCGAGGCCCTGAACGCGCCTCGTCTCGCTGACGCCTAGCTCGTCGAGAACGCGCCGTGCCTTCACCTTGCCGAGCCCGGGGAGGGACTCGAGGACCGCGAGCACTTTCATCTTCCCGGCGATCTCGTCGGATCCGGCACGGGCGAGCAGGTCGCTCACGCTCAGCGAGCCCATCTTGAGCTTCTCTTTTAGCTCAGCGCGTGCCCGCCGGGCTTGCGCTGCCTTCTCCAGGGCGGCTTGTCTCTGCTCGGGGGTGAGGGTAGGCGGTTGAGGCATGGCGCGCACCCTAGCGCGCCGGCGCGGTGCTTGCGCCGCCTTCGGAGGAAAAATGGGGCTGCAGCGACGCCAGTATCGCTTCGGCCGCCGCCTGGCGGTCCTCGGCTGACGTGACGGCCCTTCCGATCACTAGAAGGTCGGCGCCGGCAGCCAGGGCCGCTGCGGGCGTAGCCGAGCGCGCCTGGTCGTGCGATGGGATGCCCGGCGGCCGCAGACCGGGGACTACGGTTATCAGTCTCGGGCCGATCTGCTTCGCTTCGCCGACGTCGGATGCTGCGCACACCACTCCAGCACAGCGCGCCTCGATCGCTATCGCGACCCGTTTCGCGAGGATGTGCGGCGGCGCGTCCGAGTCACTTGTGAGGACGGTAACTGCGAGGGCCGCCGGCGTCTCCAGACCTGCCCGCTCAGCGCCCTCGCGAAGTCCGTCGACGCCAGCGCGAAGGACCGCCGGTCCCGCGAAGGCGTGGAACGTCAGGTACGAGGTGCCGAGCGACCCGAGGACTCGCGCGGCCTTGCCGACCGTGTTCGGGATGTCAGCCATCTTGAGATCGAGGAACACTTTGTACCCCTCGTCGACGAGCAAGGCCACGACGCTCGGCCCGGCGGCGCTGAACAATTCGAGCCCGACCTTTGCCACCCCGAACCAGGGTCTGAGCTCTCGCGCCAAACGCCCGGCCTCGACAGCGTCGTCGACGTCGAGCGCCAAAGCCAGGTGGCTTCGAAGATCAGGCTCCGCTGCCTCGGTCCCGTTCATGCGCTATTCCTTTCAGCTGATCGAGGTCTTGGATGTCATGTTCGTAGGCCCACTCGCGAAGTTCCCTGAGGACACGCGCCGGGGATGTCGGGTTGGCGAAGTTGGCGGTGCCTACCTGCACTGCGTCGGCGCCGGCAGCAATCAGCTCCGCGGCCCCGGCTCCCGAAGATACACCACCCACCCCGACGATCGGCAGATCAGGCAACGCTGCTCTGCAGTCGAATACTGCTCTCACCGCGACAGGATGGATCGGCGACCCGGACAGCCCTCCCCCTCCTCCGCCTAGAAGCGGACGGCCGGTCGCGGGGTCGAGGGCGAGGCCCATGACGGTGTTGATCAAAGTGACGGCCGACGCCCCGGCGGCCTGCGCCGCGCCTGCGATCGCAGGGAGGTCCGTGACGTTCGGGCTGAGCTTCGCCCAGATCGGCAGGGAACCTTGCAGGCCCTCGGCTACCGCCGCGATCGCTGCCGTAACACCCTCACAACTGTGCGCGAACATACGCCGCCTGTCCTCCACGTTCGGGCAGGAGATGTTCGCCTCGACAGCGACGACCCTCGGCGCGTTCCCATCCGCGTGGGCTTTGCGCACGGCAGCGGCGACGTCTCGGTAGGCGTCGGTCGTGAAACCCCAGATCGACACCACCACGACAGCCCCGGTCGCTGCAAGCGCCGGCAGGTCCCGACGCAACCATTGCTCTATTCCAGGGTTTTCGAGACCGACGCTGTTCAGCATTCCAGCGCCGTTAGGAAGCAGCCGTGGCGCCGGGTTACCGGCCCAAGGCTCGGCGGAGATCGACTTGACCACCACTGCCCCAAGAGTCGCGAGGTCCATGTAGTCGGCGAGCTCCCTACCGCGCCCGGAGGTCCCCGAGGCTGTCATCACGGGGTTGCGCAGCGCAACGGACCCCACGCTCGTCTCCAGGTCCGTCGATGCCGGTCGGGACGCCCCGGAGCGCGAGCGTTTCACGAGCTCGTCGGGGCTGCCTGCGGGCGCTGGTGGTACTCCTGGAGGCTTCGCACTCCGAGAGGCCTGCCCGAGCGCTCGGCAATGCCGCCCACGGCGGCTCGCGCTGCGGCAACCGTGGTCAGGCAGACGATCCGGTTCTTGCTCGCCGCGCGACGGATGTAGGCGCCATCGGCACGGGGACCCCGACCTCGTGGAGTGTTGACGACGAGGTCGATCTTCCCGTCCCGGATGAGGGTCGCTGCGTCTGGTTGCGTCGTATCGGGTCGCGCCCTGTCCGATGAGTCGCCGACCTTGCCCACCCGAACGGCCACCGGCACTCCAAGCTCCTCGAAAAAGCCGGCGGTGCCCTCGGTAGCAGCCAACTCGAAGCCGAGCTCCACGAAGCGGCGTGCCACCTCGACGCCTCCAGCCTTGTCCCGGTCTGCCAGTGAGAAGAACACGGTACCTGACGACACCAAACTGTCCCCCGCCGCATCCTGGCTCTTCGCGAAAGCCAAGCCGAAGGTGCTGTCGATGCCCATCACCTCGCCGGTAGAGCGCATCTCGGGGCCGAGCAGCGTGTCTGCGTCGGGGAAACGAGCGAAGGGCAGCACCGCCTCCTTCACCGACACGTGCCCTCCCCGCAGAGCCTCCACGAGCAGTCCCTCGCTTCGCAGCTCGTCGAGGGTCGCTCCGGCCATGACCCTAGCCGCCACCTGTGCGAGGGGAACCCCCGTCGCCTTGGACACGAAAGGCACAGTTCGACTGGCGCGGGGGTTCGCCTCGATCACATAGACCTCGTCGCCGTCCGCGCCCGACTTGACGGCGAACTGCACGTTCAAAGGTCCGACGACCTCCAACGCATGGGCGATTGCGACCGTGAATCCCTCGATCTTCTCCACCGTCGGAGTTGACAGCGTCGGCGGCGGTATCGCACAGGCGCTGTCACCGGAGTGAACGCCCGCCTCTTCCACATGCTCCATCACAGCCCCGATCAGAACCGCCCCGGAGCCGTCGCGGACAGCGTCCACGTCGACCTCGATCGCGTCCTCCAAGAACCGGTCGACGAGCACTGGGCGCGCAGCGGACAATCCGCCCTCGCGTCCAAGCGATCCGAAGATGGCCATCTCCTCCATGGCACGTCGAAGGTCGTCGTCGCCGTAGACGATCTCCATCGCCCGGCCTCCGAGAACGTAGCTCGGCCGCACGAGCGCCGGGTAACCCACCCTCTCGACTATCCGGAGCGCCTCGTCCACGTTC
>JAKBBS010000100.1 GCA_021808425.1 Actinomycetes bacterium | reverse complement strand
TAGACCGTCGGCAGGGCCGGGCTCGGCGCAGTGGTGTTGACCGGCAACTCGACGTCGACACCCCCAGAGGGGTCGACGGCCAGCCCCGAGAGCGGCACGGCTTGGCGGTAGAAGAAGCCGCCCACTCGTCCCTGCGCCGCCTGGTCGAAAGCCGTTCGGGTGATTAGCCGGTCGAAGACTGTCACCTGAAGCCGGTAAGCGCCGCCGGACCGAACGCCGAGACGCAGATCGAAAATGCCGTGCGTCTCGACCCATGGGCTCTGCGAAAGTACGTTCAACCCGGCGGCGGATGTCGCCGCCGCCGCCTTCGGGGCGACGGCCGCAAATCCGAGCGAGACGAGCATCGACAGTAACACCGCAGCGATCGTCGACGTCCGCGAGCGGATGCCCGACCCTGACACGGTGGCACACGTCGCGACGTCCGATGTCATCGAAGTGAGAGTGAGAGTGTCGACAGAGACGAGCCTTGCTCCTCGAATCCCACGCTTCGGTACAACTCGAGAGCGGCTTCGTTTCCGCGCTCGGTGTTGACGAACGCGCGCCCCGCCCGGCCCCGCCTCATCCAGTCGAGCCCATCGCAAAGCAGCCCGCGACCAGCGCCTCGGCGTTGCGCTGACGGGCGGACCGCAAGGCGCTGCACATATCCGTGAAGCGTCGAGCGACCGAACACCGCGTACGCTTCGGTCGCACCCTGCGCGGACACGCCAACGCGGACGCTCGTGGTCGGTGTCGCAGCGATCGACTCACGCAAAGTAGGTAGCCCGAAGCCGGAGTCGACCCCGAACGCTGCCCTATCTATGTCGATCATCTCTTCGAGGCGGCTATCTTCATGTTCCTTGAAGTGCCAAACGCCGCCAGGGCCATCCACACGGAGAGCCGTGGAAGCCGCGTGGAGGCTCATGGCGAGCAGGCAGAGCTCGCTTCGCACCTCGAAGCCCGCCCGCAGGAAGGTGGCCTGCTCCAAAGGGCTCAGAGCGCTAGTCCGCAACTCCTTGAAACCCCGAGTCGACGCGGCATCGACGCAACGTGCAAGGAACCGCTCCGACAGCAGCGTCATCGCCGGCATTGTCGTAATGAGGGCAGACTCGTTGCCCTCGTCCCAAGAGACGACACGGGCGCGCTCTAGGCCCATTTTTATGGTCAAGGCATCGCGCCGATCCGCCACGGCCCGACGCTTGTGAGTCTGGCGTATCACTGCTGACAAAGCTATCGTGCGAGCGCGATCGGCGCGTTGGCAGGGCACCCTGAATCATTGTCCTCAACTTCGCGACTTTCCGGCCGATACCAAGGACGTGCTTGATCTAAAGGCCATCCTCGTCCACATGACAGAGGTAGGTGGATCCGACCTTCACATAAAGGGCAAGTCGGCGCCGAGGGTCCGAGTCAACGGTGATCTCCGCCCGACGCCGTTTCCTCAGGTCGACCGCAACGAAGTCGAGGAATGCCTCAGGGTGATAATGCCCGTGGACAGGATCGACGAGTTCCACCGCACCGGCGAAGCGGACTTCTCGCTGTCCATCGACGGACTCGGTCGTTTCAGGGCGAATGCCTTCCGCCAGCGGGGCAGCGCCGCGATGGTGTTGAGGCGCGTCCTTCCGGCCGCAATGTCGGTCCTCGATCTCGGCCTGCCTCCGATCGTTTCGCGCCTAGCGGAGGAAAGCCGCGGGATGGTGCTCGTCACCGGGCCTACCGGATCAGGAAAGACAACCACCCTTGCGGCAATGATCGATCACATCAACCAGACGAGGTCCGGGAACATCATCACGATCGAAGACCCGATCGAGATTCTCCATCCCGACAAGCGCTCGGTGGTCTGCCAACGCGAGATCGGGACGGACACCAAAAATTACGAGCAGGCGATGCGCAGGGTCCTGCGCCAGGACCCGGACGTCATTCTCATCGGCGAGATGAGGGACGTCGAGACGGTTAGCGCCGCAATGATGGCAGCCGAGACTGGACATCTCGTGCTTTCGACGCTTCATACGTCGAACGCGACCGAGACAATTAACCGGATCGTCGACTTTTTCCCGCCGTTCCAGCAGCAGCAGGTCCGGCTTACTCTCGGCGGGGTACTGAAAGGCGTCATCAGCCAACGCCTGGTGCCTCACTCGTCGGGCGAAGGTCGGGTCCCCGCGATCGAAGTCATGGTCGTGACCGGGAGGATCGCCGACAGGATCATGGATCCGACGTCGAGCGGCAAGGAGAGCCTGGAGGAGCTGATAGCCGACGGGGAGTATCACGGGATGCAGACTTTCGACCAGAGCCTCTTCTCCTTGTTCAAGAGCGGCGAGATCACTCTGCGGTCGGCCCTTGCTGCCGCTACGAACCCCCACGACTTCCGCGTCGCCTTGCAGTCCGCCGGTCTTCTCACCCCTCCGTAAGAAGCGCGCGTCGCCAGTGTCCCGCACAGGCGGCCCGGCCCTGACCGGTATCCTTGGACGACGTGGTCCCCGAACGCTTCCGCCCGCTCATCGAAGAGACAGCGGAGCTCTCCGCCCTGTTCTCGGCGAGCGGCTACCGGCTCTACCTGGTGGGAGGCGTCGTCCGTGACGCGATGCTCGGCCGTCTTTCGCAGGATTCGGATCTCGATTTCACGACCGACTCCGCTCCTGACGACACGGAGAAGATCCTTGCCGGGTGGGCGGACGCCGTGTGGACCCAAGGTAAACGTTTCGGGACTATCGGGGCCCGCAAAGACAAGAAGTACTTCGAGATAACCACCCACCGCGGCGACAGCTACGAGCCCGACAGCCGCCATCCCCGGGTTGTCTTCTCGGAGGCGATCGAAGCTGACCTCGCGCGCCGGGACTTCACCGTCAACTCGATGGCCCTTTCACTTCCGGATCTGCGCCTGATCGACCCGTTCGACGGTGCCGTCGACCTTGCAGGCAGCCGCCTCCGCACACCGCTAGCTCCCGAGACGTCCTTCAGTGACGACCCGCTTCGGATGTTGAGAGCTGCCCGGTTCATCGCTGGCTACGGGCTTGTGCCCGACGTCGCGCTTACAGACGCTGTGAAATCGGTAGGTCCGCGACTATCGATCGTCTCGGAGGAACGAATCCGCGACGAACTGGACAAGCTGATGGTTGTCCAAAGCCCGGCGGCAGGGCTCTGGTTCCTCGTCGAGACAGCTCTAGCAGCGGAGTTTCTTCCCGAGCTGCCTGCGCTGTCGTTGGAGGTCGATCCCATCCACCGTCACAAGGATGTCCTGGCGCACACCATCGCTGTAGTAGAGAAGACGTCACCCGACCGCCTCCTTCGCCTCGCCGCCCTGTTCCACGACGTCGGGAAGCCGAAGACCCGCTCTTTCGGCCCGGGCGGGGCGGTGTCGTTCCACCACCACGAGATGGTCGGGGCGCGAATGACCCGCGATCGGATGAGGGCCCTGCACTACTCGTCGGACGATATTGACGACGTGAGCCGGCTGGTCGAGCTTCATCTGCGCTTCCACACCTACCAGATGGGCTGGACCGACAGCGCCGTACGTCGCTACGTGCGCGATGCGGGCCCGCTACTGTCCCGCCTCAACGAGCTCACCCGAAGCGACTGCACGACACGCAACGTCGCCAAGGCGAAGGCCTTGTCGCGGCGCATGGATGAACTCGAAGCTCGAATATCCGACCTCGAGGCCAAGGAGCAGCTCGACTCCATCCGCGCGGACCTCGACGGTGTCGAAATCATGGCGAGACTGGGCATTCCGCCAGGGCGCGATGTCGGGGCGGCGCTGGAATACCTCCTGGAGCTGCGCCTCGAAGAGGGACCGCTAGGTCCTCAGGAAGCTGGCAGACGCCTCGACTCATGGTGGGGATCTCGAAGCGGAGCCGGGTAGTTTGCGGGCTAGTTGCCCTCTTTTCTGGCACGAACTATCAGCGTGCGAGGAACGAGCTCCATAGCGTCGTTCCACATCCAGCTCCGAGGCGACGAGCTGACAGGCGCGGGCTCGAGAATGACATCCACCCGATAGCTCGCCCTCGTCAACGCCCCGTAGAGGTCAGAGAAGCTGTGCCGGTAGACGGTAAAATTCACGCCCTCCCATACGACGCTGCCTGGCTGGCGCTCGAAATACGAGTGGCCGATCGCCGGGTCTGGCTGGTCCTCGGCGATCATCCACCACGAGGGGTGGGGGAGGCTGAACACGAGCGGCGAGCCGATTTTGAGAACACGGTGCACCTGACGGAACACCCGGCTGAGATCCTCCACGTACTGGAAGGCGTACGCCGAGAACGCGACGTCGACCGAGTCCGCACGAAGGAAAGCAAGCTCCGCCATGTCTGCGTGACGGAGCTCGACTTTGACCTCGGAGGCGTAACACAGTTTCTTAGCAAAGGCCAACTGGGCAGGAGACGTGTCTACGCCGATAGCAGTGGCCCCCGCCTTGGCGAAAGCGACGGAGCACTGAGCGCCGCCACACCCGAGCTCGAGCACGCGCTTGCCCTTGAGGTCGCCGAGGAGCCTGAAAGTCGACTCGGTCGGGATGTCCGGCCCGTAGTGGGCCGAATTTGTCGGCAGCGCCGAGCGGCGCTGGTACTCCTCCGAGAACCTATCCCAGGCAGACGCCGTTTCGTTCGTCACTCAGCTCCGGATGCGAACGCCTCGACCATGCGGTGAGCCTCGTCGTCGTGGTACTGCACCGGCGGCGACTTCATGAAGTAGGCGGAAGGGCCGAGGAGCGGTCCTCCGATACCACGGTCCTTGGCTAATTTGGCGCATCGAACTGCGTCGATGATGACGCCGGCCGAGTTCGGCGAGTCCCAAACCTCGAGTTTCATCTCCACGTTGAGCGGCACGTCGCCGAAGTTGCGGCCCTCGAGGCGGATGTACGCCCATTTGCGGTCCTCGAGCCAGGGGACGTGGTCGGATGGTCCGATGTGGACGTCGTCCGCGGCGATGCCGTTGTCTATCTGGCTCGTAACCGACTGCGTCTTGGAGATCTTCTTCGATTCGAGCCTCTCGCGCTCAAGCATGTTCTTGAAGTCCATGTTGCCACCCACGTTGAGCTGGTAGGTGCGATCCAACACGAGGCCCCTGTCCTCGAAGAGCCTCGCAAGGATACGGTGAACGATTGTCGCTCCGACCTGGCTCTTGATGTCGTCGCCTACGATCGCGACACCAGCGTCGGTGAACTTCTGAGCCCACTCCGGGTCACTGGCAATGAAGACGGGAATGGCGTTCACGAACGCTACCTTCGCGTCGAGGCAAGCCTGCGCGTAGAACTTCTGTGCCTGCTCGCTTCCGACCGGGAGGTAGGACACGAGGACGTCCGCCTTGGCTTGCGTCAAAGCTGCGACGACGTCGACGGCTTCGGCAGGGGATTCCTCCACTGTCTGGCGGTAGTACTTACCGAGACCGTCGAGGGTCGGGCCTCGCTGGACGGTGACCCCGAGCTCGCCTACCGACGCGAATCGGATCGTGTTGTTCTGCCCGGCGAAGACGGCTTTGCCGAGGTCCACGCCGACTTTGTCGGCGTCCACGTCGAAGGCTGCTACGACTTCGACGTCCGAGACGTGGTAGCCACCCAACGTCACGTGCATCAAACCGGGCACGCTATCGGCCGGGTCGGCGTTGCGGTAGTACTCGATGCCTTGTACCAGCGAGCTGGCACAGTTGCCGACACCGGCGATCGCAAGACGAATCTTATTGCTCATTGCTCGTGTTCCTTCTGCTCGGGGAATTTGGTGAATGCGTTGGTCGGACGACGAAGAATCGCTATAGCCGGAGCGTCCGACGAGACGAGCTCCGCAGCGGATTCCGAAGCGACGCCCGGAGGTCGTCCGGCCCGCTCGGAGATGATCATGCGGTCTATCCAGTCGAGATCGCTCTGCGCCGACTCCCGGTCGTGCTCGATGAGGCTGAAGGCGTAGCGGTCTCTGACGGAATCGAGCCGGGACCGCAACCTCGCTACTTTCTCCGCGAGGTGCTGCCGCCGCCTCTCGAGGAGACCGATGCGGGCATCGGCGGGTAGATAGCGAGCGAGGGCGAGCTTGAGATTGAACAGGCGTCCGTCCTCACTCGAACCGTTGCCAGCGACCAGCAGCTCAGCGAAAAGCTCCTCGCCGAGCGGGGTTATCCCATAGACCTTCCGGCGGCGGCTCCCTTCGGCACCCGAGGATTTGCGGGCACGAAAGGCGGCTATCTCCCCTCCGAGGGATCCGGTGTGGGGGACCGTTCCCGGAGTGCCCGCCCGTGACTCTACGGATTTGACGGCTTTCGCCGCCTCCAGACGGGCCAGCGCCGGGTATAACGAGCCGAACGACGTTCCGCTAACGAGTCCCAGCTGGTCGACAAGGCGCCTTTTCAGCTCGTAGCCGTGCAGGTCCTGCTCCTTCAGCAGACCAAGTATCGCTAGTTCGAGCACGACGTCAATATAGCACGCCGATGTATCGAACAGATATATCGGGGCCTAGTGTTTGGTGGTCCTCTCATCAACGGCACCCCCCGGCCGCTCCCGGGACAGCTTTATGTTGGTATCCTGCCGCCGTGGTCAGCTTGCCGCCGGGGGCTCTACGCGGACGTGAATCAGGGAGCCACGTCTCCGGAAAGGTCGATTACCGGCTCGCCCGAAACGCTGTCGTCAGGGAGTTCCGCCGGGGAAGGCTGTCTCGCTTGGACGTCTGCGACGCCCATCCCGAGTTGATGCGCGCCGCCATAAACGTGGGACTTGAGTCGCGCGAGGACTGCCCGATCTGCGAGCAGGCGAAGATCAGGCTGGTCTCTTACGTATTCGGTACGAGGCTGGCCCCTTCGGGGGTGTGCGTCACCTCGGACCAGGAGATGAACAAACTTGCCCGCAACAGTCGGGACATGGTCTGCTACGTGGTCGAGGTCTGCCCGAATTGTTCTTGGAACCATCTCGCTCGCAGCTTCACCGTGCAACCCGCTTCGCGAAGCCAGCATTCGCGTTTGCCTTAGCCGCTCGCAGTCGGTCGTAGATTGCGCTTAGACTAGGAGCACAAACTCTGCCGGCAGCCCGTCAAGGCGCTGGACAGACAAAGCTAGAGGAGGGTCTGCTTTGAGCAGTCAAGTTTCTCACCAAGCCGAGGCTCAAATGTCGCGTCTCTACCCGGTGGCTACCAGGTCTTCGGAGCAGACGCTCGAGAGCGCCTCCAGCCCTGATCCCAATGGTCCAACTGCACCGAGGATCCGGGGGCGTAAGGGAAGCGGCCTACCTATCGTGATGGTCACCGCATACGACGCCCCCGGGTCGCGCGTCGCCGACGAAGCAGCCGTGGATCTTATATTGGTGGGGGACTCGCTGGCGATGGTCGTGCTCGGCTACGACGACACCCTCCATGTGACAGTCGACGACATGGTCCATCACACAGCGGCGGTGGCGAGAGCCAAGCCGAGGCCAATGGTCGTTGCAGACCTGCCGTGGATGAGCTACCACACCGGAACGCCAGACGCCGTCCGCAACGCGGCCCGCTTGGTGAGGGCTGGTGCCCAGGCCGTCAAAGTCGAGGGCGGTCGCAAACGCGTGCCCGTGATCGAAGCCATTCTCGACGCCGAGATACCCGTCATGGGACACTTGGGGCTCACGCCCCAATCAGTCAACGCCCTCGGCGGGTTCCGGGTGCAAGGCAAGGACCTCGACGGTGTCCGGCGCCTCTTGGACGACGCAAGGGCCCTAGAGGCGGCCGGCTGCTTCGCTATCGTGCTCGAAGCGGTTCCCGACGTCGTCGGCCAGATGCTCACCGACTCCGTAGGTATTCCGACGATCGGTATCGGAGCAGGTCCCCACTGCGACGGTCAGGTGCTCGTCTACCACGACCTGCTCGGGATGGACGACGCGCGACCTGCGAAGTTCGTGCGGCGGTACGCGTCGCTTCAACGTGATGCAGTGCAGGCATTGCGCTCGTGGGCCCAAGATGTCCGGTCAGGTTCGTTCCCCTCCGACTCGGAGAGCTACCACCTCGCTTCGACGACCGATATCCGCGAGGCGCTCGGGAGCCATTCCTTCGACACCCGACCCGTTTCGTTGTCACACCCCTGATCCATACTGGTTTCAGACCCGCAAGGGCTTGTTTTGAGCCTTCCAGGGGTTTGTGATTGTCAGTTTCGAGTATGATCATGTGTCTTTGAAAAATGAGACCCTGCCCCGGACCTTCCGGGGCCCCGCGCCCGAAACGGCCGGGTCCATAGGGAGAGGTGGTGAGCCGTTGACTCGGCACTACGAAATTATGATCATTCTCGAAGCTGGCCTCGACGAGGACGCTATCCGGCAGGTCATCGATCGGACTACTCAGCTTCTAACCACGAACGGCGCAACCGTCGCCAAAGTGGACCGCTGGGGTAAGCGACGTTTTGCCTATGAGGTCCGCCACCGCAGCGAAGGCTTCTACGCACTGGTCGACACCAGAGCGGAGCCGGGTGCTGTCAAGGAGGTCGACCGGATGCTCGGACTCGCCGATGAGGTCATCCGCCACAAGGTGATCCGACTGCCCGAGAAGGCGGTGACGGTTAGCTCCGCACGCTCCTCGGGTCCCGAAGGCGATCCTACGGCGACCAACGAGAACGGAGCCAGATAGACATGTCCAACGGAAACAACGTAAGCATCGTGGGCAACCTGACCAGGGACCCCGAACTGAGGTTCACCCCTTCCGGCCAGGCCACGGCCACCTTCGGTGTCGCGGTCAACCGCCGCTGGCAGAACCGCCAGACAAGCGAGTGGGAGGAAGCGACATCGTTCTTTGACGTCGTTTGCTGGGCTCAGCTCGCCGAGAACGCCGCTCAGTCCCTCACGAAAGGTACTCGCGTCCTGGTGAGCGGTCGCCTCGACCAGCGCAGCTGGGAGACCCCTGACAAGGAGCGGCGCTCCAAGATCGAGATCACCGCCGACGAGGTTGCGCCAAGCCTTCGCTACGCAACAGTCTCCGTGTCCAAGAACGAGCGACGCGCCCCTGACGGAGGCCCTGCTCCTTCCTACGGTGCTACAAGGGCCCTACCGAACGAGGCACCCGGCGGCGAAGCCTTCTACGACGAAGAACCTTTCTAGTCGATGGCACGCAACAACGACCGAGACCGCGACCGCGCTTCGAAGCGGACACCGAGGGACACCCGACCGAACGCGAAGAAGAAAGTCTGCGTCTTCTGCAGGGACTCCGTCACATGGGTCGACTACAAAGACCTTGGTGTCCTCAAGCGCTTCGTCAGTGACCGGGGCAAGATTCGCCCGAGTCGGATCACGGGGAACTGCACCCAGCACCAGCGCGACGTTCAGATGGCAGTCAAGACCGCGCGCGAGCTGGCGCTTCTGCCACACTCCCAACGCACCGTGAGCGAACAGGCACCAGGTCGCGCGCCGAGCGGCTCGCAATCAAGAAGTGACGCCACGCATGCGCAGCGGTCCTCAGAAGTACCCGAGGGGCTCGTCGCAGACGAAGCGGGCTCAACCACCTACAACGAGCAGGAAGAGTAGATGCGAATCGTCCTAAGATCCGACCTGGCTACCGTTGGAAAGCGCGGCGATATCGTCGACGTGGCGGACGGCTACGCCAGGAACTTCCTCCTCCCCAAGGGCCACGCCATCTTGGCGACCCCAGGAGGAGCAGCCCAGGCCAACGCCATGCGAAAAGCGCGCGACCTCAAGGACGCGAAGGACCGCGAAGCCGGGGAGCAGATCGCCCGTCGCTTGGTTCCGATGGTCATCAGGATTCCGGCCCGGGCCGGCTCCGGGGAACACGCGAAGCTGTTCGGCTCGATCACCTCCGCAGACGTTGCGGAGGCGGTAGCCGAGCAGGCCAAGGTGACCCTCGACCGCCGACGCATCCACCTCGACGAGCCGATCAAAGCACTTGGAACCCACGAGGTGCCAGTCAAACTTCACAGCGAAGTCGAGTTCAGGGTAACCGTCGAGGTGGTCCGCGCCTAACGCCCACCCGACTGGTCCGCCCGGCGGTTGTGTGACACTGTTGTGATTCGGTGTCGAATTCAAAAGAGGCTGTGGGCATTTAAGGTATGAGGCAGATAGTCAGGCGGGTCACGACGATCACCACAGTCATGGCGATCGTCACTTTTGCAGCCGCCACGGAGCCGACGTCCGTCGCTCAGGCGCAAAGCGGAGCGGCTTCAGGCCAAGTACCGATCGGCACTTCGAAACCGGTGCCGGTCGGTCACGCCGTCGTATTACCAAGGCAAGCTCACGACATAGGTCTACAGCCCACATCGGCACCGTTGCAGCTTGACGTCAGTATCGCCCCCAGGGACCCCCAAGCTCTGCGGAGCTTCCTGGCTGACCTCAGCAACCCTTCCTCGCTCCTCTATCACCATTTCCTTACTCCGGGGACTTTTGGTGCCGACTTCGGCGCGTCGGCGTCGACGATCGCTGCTGTCAATGAACAGCTCCGCTCGATCGGCCTTCAGCCGGGGGCAGTCAACCCCGACGACATGATCATCCCCGTGTCCACGACTGTCGGAACAGCCGAGCGTGCTCTCGGGGTCAGCATCCACAACTTCGAGCTGGCCAGCGGCCGCGTTGCTTACTCCAACACGTCTCCGCCTTTGCTGCCCTCGCCCGTGGCGTCGTCGATCACAGCTGTAGTCGGGCTTTCAGACGTGTATCGCCCCGTCCCGCAACTCCTTCAGGCAGCTACCGCAACGACCAAGACCGCCGCTACCAAGACCGCAACGCTGCTCAGCGCCTCGCTGCCGAATAACTCCCAAGGTCCGACCGCGTGTAGCGCCGCTGCCAACGCCGGCGGCTACACCGCTGGGCAGCTAGCTTCCGTCTACGGTTTCAACGCCGGTGCCTATTCCAACGGCCTCCTCGGCCAAGGCGAGACGATAGCTCTGTATGAGCTCGAGCCCTACGCCAACTCCGATGTTGCGAACTTCGAGTCCTGCTATGGGATCAACACCACGGTCAACAAGATCACCGTGGACGGCGGGGCGGGGACAGGACCCGGCAGCGGTGAGTCGATACTTGACATCGACAATGCCATCGAGCTTGCGCCGAAGGCGACCATCTCGGTATACGAGTCACCCAACAACGGCGGAAACGGACCTCTCGACAGTTACGCCCAGATCGCCAACAACGACACGGCCGAGGTTGTTTCGACGAGCTGGGGGATCTGCGAACCGTACCTCGGGGCGCCATCTGCGCTCGCCGAGGAAGGCATCTTCATGCAAATGGCAGCGCAAGGACAGAGCATGTTCGCGGCGTCGGGCGACTCGGGGTCCGAGGACTGCTACAGCGGCCCTGGAACGCCCACCGCTTTAGCGGTGGACGACCCGGGCAGCGACCCCTACGTCACGTCAGTCGGTGGAACGACGCTCCAACTCAACGCTACCGGCGCCCGCAGCGCCGAAACAGTCTGGAACAACGGCGCCCCCACCGGAGCGGGGGCGGGAGGCGGAGGTGTATCTACCCTTTGGGCAAAGCCTTCGTGGCAGAGCGGCCCAGGAGTAATCAGCGCGAACTCGAGCAGCGCAGCGTGCGGGGCCGCCCCCGGGACGTACTGCCGGGAAGTTCCTGACGTCTCAGCGGTCGCGAACCCAAGGGATGGTTACAGCGTCTTCGTAGCAGGCAGTTGGACGGCCGAGGGCGGGACCAGCGGGGCCGCACCTCTTTGGGCGGCTCTCACCGCGCTCTCCGACGAAGCTTGCGGGGCGACTACGCCGGCGCATGCAGCCGGCATGATAAACCCGACTCTCTACGCCCACCCGAGCTACTTGTTCGACGTGACCAGCGGCAATAACGACTACACGGGAACGAACAGCGGGACCTACCCTGCGAGCACCGGCTACGACATGGCCACCGGCCTCGGTACCCCCGGCGCCGCCCTGTTCGCACCCGGCGTCCTATGCAACACGAACAACGCTTCGGTCACCTCGACGCAGATCCCTCCGGCTGCAGCATCGGGATACTGGCTCTTCGGATCAGACGGCGGAGTGTTCGCCTTCGGAGACGCCACCTACCAAGGATCCGTCCCAGGCGACAACATCCACATCAACAACATCGTCGCAGCAGCACCAACCCCCACCGGCCACGGATACTGGCTCTTCGGATCAGACGGCGGAGTGTTCGCCTTCGGAGACGCCACCTACCAAGGATCCGTCCCAGGCGACAACATCCACATCAACAACATCGTCGCAGCAGCACCAACCCCCACCGGCC
>JAKBBS010000099.1 GCA_021808425.1 Actinomycetes bacterium | reverse complement strand
GTTCCCTTCGGTGCGCACGATGGCGGGCCCGGCAGCTAGCAATGCGGAAGGTTGGAAGGCTGGTCGGGTCGCCGCTGAGATGGCGGCGCTCGGCCCGAAACACGAGGAACTCGCGACGTCGTAGGCAGCTTCAAGGAATGTCGACCGTCCCGTTCCTGAAGGGCTAGCCGCCACCCGCTACCGGTAGTCGCTAGTTCTCGCGCAGGCGGTCGAGCTGGGCGCCCCGATGCAGAGAGCAACCCCGACGGTGATAGCCGCCCTCAGACACTGAGCCGCATTCGGGACACAGTAATCGGGCCCAACAGGCGGGGTCGCCGCCCACTTCTCTCTCGGCTGCGCTTCCAGAGGCGAATGGCGCGTCCCTACCCGTGGATTGCAATCGTGGGTGGTTGTCGTCGCTCGGCAATCGAAGGTCCTCGGTGGGGCTGTCTCCGATGCGAGGGTCGTCCATTTCACAACTTTACCGACGTGCCCACGCTGAGTCATCGTCCGGCAGTCATCGAAAACAACGATTGATACTTTATACATCTATAGCCGGTATAAAGTATCAATCGTTTTAGAGATATCATGACAAGTGCTAGAAACGGTGGGTCTGAATCAGACGTATAGTACAAAACGGTTTCGTTGGCGGTGCCCACGGCGGCGGAGGGCGGAGCGGCGGAGGGCGAGGCACCAGGCGCCCGGTCAGCTGTCCCCGCTCGCACCCCATGAGTTCCAGTAGGTGACGGACTCCACCGGGGGCCGCGACGCCGGTTTGAAGTCGGTGCCGATGGTGTATCCGACGGGAAGTAGGGCTACCTGGGTGACGGAGTCGTACGGGATACCGAGCACTTCGGCAGCCTCGCGCTCTTTGACGAGGTGAAGCGTCGTCCACGCAGAGCCAAGCCCGCGTGAACGCAGGGCGAGCATGAAGCTCCACACTGCGGGCAGGATCGACCCGTAGATCGAAGCCGACATGGCGTTGAGAGTGCTCTCCGCACGACCTTCGATGCACGGCACCACATGCACCGGAACCTTCTCGAGGGTTTCGGTCAGGTGGATAGCGCTCTCGTAGACGCGCTTGGTTTGCGGATCCATCGCCTGAGAAGCCGATGCCCTCAGGTAACCTTCGCCTCCCTCGCGGTAGAGGCGGGCAAGCTCCCGGCGCTTGTCGGCGTCGGTCACCACGATCCACCTCCAGCCCTGCGAGTTGCTGCCCGTCGGGGCTTGCACCGCGAGGCGCAGGCACTCGAGCAGCGTCTCGGCGGGCACCGGTCGGTCGAGGTCGAGGCGCTTGCGTACCGACCTTGTGGTCGAAAGGAGCCTGTCTGTCACCGCCAGGTCGAACGGCGGCGAGGAGGGTACAGCGGTGGACAAGTCTGGTTCGTAAGTCAAAGGTTCCCCTCTTGTGGTTCGGCCGGCGCGGTATCGGAGACGATTAGAGAGCGTATTGCATCGATCCAGCGGTCCGCCTCCTGCCACGCCTCACGTGCTGCACGGCGAATGCCGTCCCCGCGGTAGCCCGCAGCAGGGTAGGAACCCAGAAACTTGAGGGAGCGCAGACTTGCGTGCAGGTCCCGAAGGCAGTCGGCGACGATCTCGTCGCCGACGTGGCCCTCGAAGTCGATCAGAAAGCAGTACTCGCCGAGGCCCTGCTTTGTCGGCCTCGACTCGAGCTTGACCAGGTTCAGGTCCCTCGCCGAGAACTGGCCGAGTATCCCGTGCAAAGACCCCGGATGATCCGACGACTGGAAGCAGACGACGCTGGTCTTGTCGTGGCCGCTCGGCGCCGGGATGGGAGTGCCGGAGCGGGCGACGAGCACGAAGCGCGTCATGTTGTCAGGGTTGTCCTCGATGCCCCTGGCGAGTACGTCAAGGCCGTAGATGGATCCGGCGAGCGCCGTTCCGATGGCTGCAGCGGAACGTCGTTCTCCGCGAGCTGGGGGATCTGCGCCTACATCCGACTCTCTCGCAGGTTCGCTCTGTGGTCCTCCAACAGCGACCAATCGGACGGCCTCGGCAGTCGAGGTCGCCGCGACCTCTTCGACGTCTGGTAGGTGCTCCGCCAGCCACGTCCTGCACTGCGCCGTCGCGTGAGGGAAAGAGACAACTCGGCGTATCGCATCGAGGCCGACACCTGGAGGTGCCAGCAAGTTCTGAGTCACCGGTAGCACCGTCTCGCCGACGATGATCAGGTCGCGGTCGAAAACGAGCTGGTCGGTGGTGATGGACACCGACCCCTCGATGGAGTTCTCGATGGCGACGAACCCGTAGTCCACCTCGCCCGACGAAACCGACTCAAAGACGTGAAAGAAGGAGGGCATGGCTACCAAGCGGGCCGACGCGAGCCCGGGCTCGCTTCGAAGTGCTTCCTCGGTGAACGTCCCGCTTGGCCCGAGGAACCCGACCGTTGCGTCTGAGGAGACAATGCCTGTCATTGCCGGGCAGGATAGGGGATATGGACGTCGCCGCAATTCGTAAACTCCTGGACCGCCTGACAGGCGGAGAGATCGACGCGGACGAGGTCGTCCGGCACCTGCGCTCGCTGCCCTACACGGAGATGGGCTACGCCACGATTGACACCCATCGTGAGCTGCGACAAGGCGTACCCGAGGCTGTTTACGGCCCGGGGAAGAGCCCGGAGCACTGCACGGGTATCGTCGGCGAGTTGCTCACAAGCGGTGACGGGCCGGTTCTGCTCAGTCGCGCATCGCATCAGCAGATCGAGGCTGTGACATCCCGGTTTGCTGGCTCAGAGGTCCACGGAAGCACCGTCGTGTGGCGGCCGACGCCGCCGCGGGCGGACCTCGACCCAGTCCCGGTAGTGACAGCCGGCACAGCCGACCTGCCCGTCGCGGACGAGTGCGTCGCGACCCTTCAAGCCATGGGCGTCCCTACGCGCCGGATGGCGGACCTGGGCGTCGCCGGCCTGCACAGGCTCTTGGATAGAGTGCCCGAGCTTCAGAGGGCCCCGGCGGTCGTCGTCGTGGCAGGCATGGAGGGGGCGCTCTCCTCGGTGGTCGGCGGCCTTGTGGCCTGCCCGGTCATTGCGGTGCCGACCAGCGTCGGCTACGGCTCGTCCCTAGAAGGTGTGACAGCCCTACTGGCCATGCTCTCATCGTGCGCTGCAGGGGTAACCGTGGTCGGAGTCGACAACGGGTTCGGGGCAGCGTTTGCTATCTGGCGGCTGTTGCGTTGACCGCCGGCACCTTTACCACCGAGCCCGTCGCCACCACTGCACCGACGACGGTCGCGTGGTGGAACTGCTTCGCCGGAATCGCCGGCAACATGGCGTTGGGTGCCCTCGTAGACGCTGGGGCGGACCTCGGCGAAGTCGAGCGCATCCTCGCGGGACTCGCGCTGCGGGGCTGGAGAATCCAAGCCCGGAGGGTCCTTCGCGCCGGTGTGGCATGCACCCACGTGGAGGTGCTCGTCGACGACGATCCCGCCGAGCGCACCTACGCCACGATCGTCTCGATCCTGGCGGAGGCAAATCTTCCGACCCGGGCCCGGGAGCGCTCCCTTGCCGCCTTCGAGCGCCTTGGACGGGTAGAGGCTCGCCGCCACGGCGTACCCCTCGACGAAGTCCACTTCCACGAGGTCGGTTCCCTCGACGCGATCATCGACATCGTAGGAACCTGCGTCGCGTTGGAGGTTCTCGGCGTCGACGAGGTGTGCGCCGCGCCGGTCGCCCAAGGATCCGGCATGGTCTCCACTGCCCACGGGCTGCTACCCGTGCCGGCCCCAGCGGTGGTCGAGCTCTTCGCCTATGCCGGGGCGCCAACCTACGGGACGGCTATACAGATGGAGTTGACGACGCCCACCGGGGCAGCGTTGCTCACCAGCCTGTCTGGGAGATGGGGACCAATGCCTCATATGGCTGTCAGCTCAACCGGCTTCGGGGCGGGGAGCAAGGACATCGACGGGCTCCCCAACGCAGCGCAGGTTGTCGTCGGGCAGGCGGCGGTCGGAGGCAGTTCAGTCCTTCAAGGATCGCAGCCTTTGATCGTGCTGGAGGCGACCGTCGACGATGTGACAGGCGAAGTCCTGGCCGCGACAGCAGCCGCCCTTCTAGGGCGAGGTGCTCTCGATACCTGGACAACGTCGGTTGTCGGCAAGAAGGGCCGGCCGGCTCATGTCGTGACGGTGTTGTGCGATCCATCCAAGGTCGACGCCTTGAGAGCGGCCCTTTCGCGTGAAACCGGCACTCTCGGTGTGCGAGCGTCGACTTGGCATCGCTGGCCGTCCACCAGGACCTTTGTCACAGTCGACGTTCGAGGCTTCGCCGTGCGGGTCAAGGTCGGCCCGCACCGCATGAAGGCAGAGTACGAGGACGCTGCGCTCGCTGCGGCGCGGTTGGGACTACCAGTCCGTGAGCTGGCACGCATGGCCGAGGCGGAGGCGCACGCGACACAGGGGGGACCGGAAACCACCTCGATTTGAGTCGAGGCGCCCCTTTCCGACGCTGCCGGTACCGAAGTACGCCCGGCTTGGGCCATCATGGTCGGAGTGTTGGAGGTAAAAGACCTGACGGTCGAGGTAGGAGGACGTGCGACCCTGTCGGGAGCCTCCTTTCTTGTGCGTGCCGGGGACAAGGTCGGACTCGTCGGGCGAAACGGTGCCGGAAAGACCAGCTTGCTCAGGGTGATCGCCGGTGACGCGCCCCCCGCCGGCGGTCGCTCGACGATACGAGGCAGGCTCGGGTTTCTCACCCAGGACCCGAGGGCGCTGAGTCAGCTGACCGACCTGACCGCGATGGAGCACGTTCTGTCGGGCAGAGGACTAGACGAGGCGGCCAGGCGTATGGAGGGCGCCCGACGGGCCATGGAGGCCGAGCCGAGCGACGCCAACATCGGCCGTTTCTCGAAGGCCGAGGAAAGATTCGCCGGCCTCGACGGCTACGCGGCCGAGTCGGAGGTCCGCCAGCTCGTAGCCGGGCTCGGGCTTGATTCGGACCGCCTCGACGGTCCGCTGGGCGTGCTCTCCGGTGGCGAGCGCCGTCGAGTAGAGCTTGCCCGCATCCTCTTCGGCGGAACAGACGTGCTCATGCTCGACGAGCCCACGAACCATCTCGACGGAGATGCCAAGACCTGGCTGATGGGCTTCCTGCGTGACTTCAGGGGGGCTCTGCTAGTTGTCAGCCACGACCTCGACCTGCTCGACGAGGCGATCACCCGTGTTCTGCATCTCGATGACGGAGAGATGGTCGAATACAAAGGGACCTACTCGCAGTACCGCAAATCGCGTGCTGCGGACGAGGAACGCCGACGCCGCCTTGCCGACCGCCAGCACAGCGAGATCAAACGGCTATCCGACCTGGCGGACTCGATGAGGCACCAGACGGCGAAGCGGGCGCGCGTTGCCCGTTCGTTGGATCGGCGTGCCGAGCGCCTCGCGTCTGGGGCCGTGACCGGCGTCGGCCGGGGCGAACGCAAGTACAAGGTCCGCTTTCCTGATCCTCCGCGAGCTGGGAGGGTGGTCTTGGAAGCAGAAGGTCTCGGCCAGTCCTACGGCGGTCCGATGATCTTCGACGACGTCACATTCGCCCTCGAACGAGGCGAGCGCGTCCTTGTGATGGGTTTGAACGGGGCCGGAAAAACCAGCCTCCTGCGGATCCTCGCCGGTCGCAGCGACCCGAAGAACGGCTCTTGGCGTCTCGGTCTCGGGGCGGTCGCAGGCTATTACGCGCAGGAACACGAAGGTATCCGCGCGGGCAAAGGAGTCCTCGCTCACATGCGGGAGGCGTCTGACGCACCGGAGCCCGAGCTTAGAGCCCTCCTCGGCATGTTCGGTCTGGTCGGAGACGTCGCGTTTCAGGATGCGGGCACGCTGTCGGGAGGGGAGAAGACGAAGCTGGCTCTAGCGCAGCTCGTAGCGGGCCGCCACAACCTGCTGCTCCTCGACGAACCTACCAACAACCTCGATCCGCCGTCGCGTGACGCAATCGGCTCGGCGTTGTCGGCGTGGCCGGGCGCGATGATCGTTGTCAGCCACGACGCCGCGTTCGTCTCGGAGCTGGCGCCGGGCAAGGTCATAACGATGCCCGAAGGAGTGGAGGATCGCTGGAGCGACGACCTCATCGAACTGGTAGCGCTTGCGTGAGCCAGCAAACGCCGGGTTCCGCGCACTCCGACCTTGACTTGGCGCTGCGTATGGCGGACGCAGCTGACGAGATCACACGGCGCGCGTTTCGCTCGGCCGACCTTCTCGTGGAGACCAAAGCCGATCGGACCCCTGTGAGCGAAGCTGACCGGGCGGTCGAGGCCGAGCTGCGATCGATTCTCGCGGTCGACAGCCCGGGGGATCGGGTCGTCGGGGAGGAGTACGGGGACACCGGAAGCGGCCCGCGACGCTGGATCGTCGACCCGATCGACGGAACGAAGAACTTTGTCCGCAGGATCCCGGTGTGGGCGACGCTAATCGCATTGGAAGTTGAGGAAGCGGTATCGGTCGGCGTCGTGTCGGCGCCTGCACTCGGACGTCGTTGGTGGGCTGCGCGTGGGTTCGGAGCGTTCGTCACCGACATGGCAGGCGGTGCTCCCTCGGCGATACGCGTGTCGTCGGTCGTTAGCCTCAGCGACGCCCACCTCTCTGGCTCGGCACTTTCATCCTGGGATGACTGGGGTGGCCCGGACGGCTATGTGGCCCTTGCGCAGCGCTGCTACGCCGACCGGAGTTTCGGAGACTTCTGGTCGCATATGCTCGTCGCCGAGGGCGTGCTCGACATCGGGATCGACCCTATTGCGTCGCTTTGGGATCTTGCCGCCTTGGAAGTGATCGTCTTGGAGGCGGGCGGCAGGTTTACGAACCTTGCGGGCAGGCGGGGGCCGGATGGCGGCAGCGCGATCTCTACCAATGGGCTGTTGCACGACGAAGCGTTGCGCGTGCTCGGCCGAAGCCTCAGCGCCGGCTCGTCGCCGCCTACTTCGTAACCCTGCTTCCCGTAGCGGTGCTCGGAGCTATCAGCGCCGCGTAGTCGGCCTTGTTGACCGGGCCCTCGGCAAGTGTTCCGTCAGGAAGCGGGGCGTTCACGCTTTGGCCTTTGATGGCTATCTGGGCAGCCGTGACTCCGGGTGAGACTGTTGTCGTGGCGACGATCTGTGCAAACGCAAGAACCTGCTCCTTGCCCGACACTGAGGCAAGTGAGCTGCTGAAGTCCAGTTCGATGACCGTTCCCTGGAAGCCGATGCTCAGAAGCTTGGTGCCGGCAGGAATAGCGCTGGTCGTTCCGGCCTCGGTTTCCTGGGTGTTTGGGCCGGCGAGAAGCGCCTGCACGCTGGTGGTCAGTCCCCCGTAGGAGCTTGAATGGGTCACAGGAATCAGAAGGTTGTTTGCATTAACAAAGTACAAAGTAACGGGAACAGAGGTCGGGCTCCGCTTGATCGAAGTGCTTGAGCTCACGGGGGGAAGGCTGGCGTGGTTGATCACCACGGGCGAGCTTTGATTTGAGATACCGCATGCCCCGGCCGTCAAAGCAAGGCTGAGCAACATAGCAAGTCGCCGTTGCGGTCTCACGAAGGCGGCCTGCGGGTAGGGATTACGAGGACGAAACGGCTTCCACTCGGATTGACGGCATTGACGCGGATAGACCCTCCTTGCAAACGAAGATGCTCAGCCACTAACGCAAGCCCGAGTCCCACTCCGCTCCCAGACGACCTGCGTCCCGCTGCCCGGCCTCGGGCGAAACGCTCGAAGATAGCGTCACGCTCATCGTCGCTGATTCCAGGACCGCCGTCCTCCAAGGAGATCTCCGTCCATTGCTCTCCAACGCACACCGCGGCGGCGGTCAGCCCCCCAGCGTGGATTACGGCATTACGGATAACGTTTCGTAAGGCTTGGGCGAGGCGGCGGCGGTCGATAACAATGGTGGCGTCAGCACCCGTCGCATTTACCTCCACATCCTGATCTGCCTCTGCAAGCAGGCCTTTGGTCAGGGCGACCACGTCGACTGGCTCGAGGTCCACCGCTACGACGCCGGCGTCGTAGCGGCTGATCTCAAGCAAGTCCTCCACAAGGTGATCGAATCGGTTTACCTCGTCGCCGAGGAGATCCAAGGCCCTGGCTGCCTTGGCGTCGAGCTGGTGTCGGCGACGCTGCATCACGGTAACAGCGGAGTGCAGCGTCGTGAGAGGAGAACGCAGCTCATGGCTGACGTCCGATGCGAAACGAGCGTCCCGCTCGATACGGCGCTGCAAGGTATCAACCATCGAATTGAATCCCGTGGCGAGCTCCGCGAGCTCCTGGTCTCCGCCCGCGTCGAGGCGGGCATCGAGTCGCCCCCCGGATATGGCGGCGGCCGCAGCACCGATCTCGCGCACCGGGCGCAGTACACGACGCGTGGCCCACGCACCTATGGCGAGGCTTATCAGGAAGCCGAGCACGCTCGCTGCGATCAGTGATTCGCCGAGCGCGCCAAGGGTGCTGTCTAGGTTGGTTAGAGAGAAGATCTCAAAGTAGGAGTCGGTCGCGGACAAAGGGATCCCTACGGCGAGGACCTGGGCACCGCTACGCTGGTAGCGCTGGCGGGCAGGGCGATCTTTCGATATGACGGCGTTGCGCAGTTCCGCGGGCAGGGCGTCGGGGCCTGCTAGCGCCGACGTGCCATACCAGCGGCCTGCGTGCCAGACGACCGACTGGGCGGTCGACGGTGTCTGCAACGAGTTGAGAAGTCGTGCTACGTCAGGGGAATGCGGCTCAAGAAGGGTCCGCATGAGTTGGGCGTTAGCGTCGGCTTGGTGCACGGCAGAAGTTTGCCGCTGGTCGACGAGGTAGGTCCGCGCCCACAGGTATGTGAATGTCGAAAGTGTCGCCGATACCACTAGACCACCGACCGCGAACGCGGTCATCACCCGGAAACGCAGCCCCCTAGGGCGCCGTTTGGCTCCGACGGTAGTTCTCAGGGCGAGACCTTGTAGCCGAGCCCGCGCACCGTGATGACGTGTCGGGGCGACGCGGGATCGTCTTCGAGCTTCATTCGCAGCCGGTGAATGTGAGTGTCGACGAGCTTGCCGTCTCCGGCGAAGGCGTATCCCCACACGTTGTCGAGCAGTGTCTCGCGGCTGAATACCTGACCTGGATGGGTCGCCATCTCACAGAGCAGCCTGAACTCCGTCTTGGTCAGCGAAACCGGCTCGTCGCGTCTGCGTACCACGCCCTCGTCCGGTGTGATCTCGACGTCGCCGAGACGGATGACAGATGTGGGCTGCCCGCCGCCGGCCGCCCGTCGCAGCAGTGCCCGAACCCTTGCGGTCAGCTCCTTGGCGTGAAACGGCTTTCTGACATAGTCGTCGGCACCTGCTTCCAAGCCGGCGACGACGTCGTGAGTGTCGTTCTTGGCGCTCACCACGACGATCGGCACGTCGCTGCGCTGTCTGAGCGCACGACAGCATTCGAAACCATCCATCTTGGGAAGCATGAGGTCGACTATCACACACGCCGAAGGGTGACGCTCGAAGAGCGCAAGGCCATCCTCGGCGGAGCTTGCCTCCTCTACGTCGTAACCTTCGTCTTCGAGCACTAGGCGGGTCGTTTCGCGGATCCGGTCGTCGTCCTCGATCAGCAATATCCGACTTGCCACATCCCCATTCTGGCATCTCGGCCACCACCTGGAGCGGTCGCGGAGTAACGTCTCGGGGCGCCCGGCTTCCTCCCCGCCAGATATTGCCACCAGATCGCGACCTGTTCGCGGTCCAAGCGCGTACGGAGTGCACCATTATGATCACTATGACCTTGTTGAAGACGGTCCCACCAGACACCCTAAGCGTCTACGTCTCTGTGACAGACGAGGGCTACACCCTCGTTCGTGTCGTCGGCGTGCTCGACGCGTTCACGGTCGCCCGGTTCCGAGAGGCCATTTCCGAGTTTTCATCGCCGACTGACTTGCTCGTCGACCTATCGAGCGTGCCATTCATCGACTCGGCGGGGCTCGGTGCACTGATCGGTGTCATCCGACGGACCCGGCACTTCGGTGGTGCCGTTTCTGTTGCCTGCGGGCGGGACTTGCTCGTGCGGCTGTTACGTACGACCGGAGTTGACCGGATGGTCCCCGTGGCGTCGAACGTCGAGGAGGCAGCCAAAGCTTTTTGCGCCGCCTAAGGACGCTGCCGGGGCTCGTGGCGGCGGGGGCTATGCGCTAACAGTAGGTGGGTGCGCAGAGACGACGACCAGCGTGCGGGCTTTGACATCTCCTGACACGACGCAACGGTGGGGAATCTCGCCCGGATAAACGGCGCTGCGACCTAGTTCGAGAAGTACCGGCTCCTCGCCGCGTAGCTGCAGCTCAACCGCACCTTCGAGGACATAGACAAAGTCCTCGCCTTGGTGATGGAACCATTCGCGAGGCGTCTCGCCAGGCATGAACTCATGTTCGTATGCTTCCAAATGAGACGGTCTGGCACCGGGGGAATGCACCAGCACTGTATCTGAAGCACGTTCATGGGCCTTCATGATCTGCGGGGCAGTCTCGTGAAGCACGTGCCCCGCACGGCGGGGCGGTCGAAGCAACTGACCGGGTTGGACGCCCAGAGCCTCTGCCAAGGCGAATATCGTCGTGAGGCTGGGCGTAGCGAGCCCGCGCTCGATCTGGCTGAGGAACGGTTGCGAAACGCCGGCTTGGGTCGCCAGTTCGACCATGGTGAGCGATACTGCCCGGCGCACGGCACGTATCTCGCGCCCTACTGATTGAGCTTCAGGGACAGGACTTCTGCTCGGCACCGTGTCAGTATGGCCGATCTCCAGTTAACGGATTCGTAACCGCAAGAATATAGACAAGGTCGATATAGAGTTGTAGCGTTGGAGTCATGGGTATCGCGTGCATCCAGGGCGACACCCGGGTTGGTCCTCTTGGGGGCGGCTCCGCGTGGCGACCCTAGCAACTCGACGCTTCCGGCCGGTTGCGGAAGAGACTCCCCAAACGGGGGAAACTGCCGGACGTACCGTCTCCGCCTCTGTCCGTTTGTTGCGGCCAAGCGTGGCCGGACGAGTAGTTCGCACGGCAGCGACTCGAATGGCCGTCGTGGTCTTCTGCCTTGTCGCGTGGGAAGTTGTTGCTCGCAGCGGGATCATAAGCAAAGCTCTCTTCCCAACCCCGCTCGAGACGTGGCAGGCGGCAAGATCGCTATGGCGTACTGGAGTGGTCGGTAGTGACTTGCGTGCGAGCCTAGGCAGGGTGGCGGTCGGCTTCGCTATTGGTGCGACAGTCGGCATCGCAATCGGATTTGCGACCGGGTACTCCAAGGCTTGTAGTGCAGTGCTGGGGCCGATCATCACCTTCTTGAGACCAATTCCCGCAATTGCGGTCGTTCCACTTTCGACCGCATGGTTTGGTATCGGCCAGAAAGGCAAGTACTTTATCGTCGCCTACGCGGTTATCTTAGCGGTGTGGCTTTACGTCCACGATGGTGTTGCCAGGATCCCGCCAGTGTACGTGCGGGTAGCCCGCGGCTATGGTCTTCGTCCGATCAAGATCCTCGGCAAAATTGTGCTCCCTGCAACCGGTCCATCGATTGTCTCGGCATTGCGCTACGGAAGCAGCGTCGCCTTCTTGGCCCTTGTCGCAGCCGAACTAGGTGGCGCACAGAACGGGATCGCCTACCGACTTCAAGTCGATTCGCAGTTCCTGCAAACCGGCCGGATCTTTGTCGGGCTCATTGAGCTCGGCATACTAGGTGTTGCCGCGGACTTCCTAATCGCCACAGTTGGAAACCGCCTCGTGCACTGGAGCTCCACGTGACGAGCACTGCGGACAGCGCCACGGCATCAAACGAAATGACCGTCGCCTCTCACAACAGCGCGGTAGGCGAAGCGCTCAGGAGTGAGGCGATCTTCCTGGAGCAGGCATCCGTCACGTATCGTTCGAAGCGTTCCGGAGAGCTCACCGTCGCCCTCGCCGCTACAGACGTAACGTTTGAAGCCGGCTCCTTCACGGCACTGCTGGGACCAACCGGCTGTGGGAAGACGACCCTCCTGAACGCAGTCGCAGGGTTCGTTGAGCTGACAAGCGGCTGTGTTCGAATCGGGGACCGTAAAATTATAAAGCCAGGACCCGACCGGGCGGTTGTACTTCAACAATATGCACTTATGCCGTGGATGACCGCCCTCGCGAATGTCGAGATGGCGCTCGAACGATTCCAGTTGTCGAGGTCCGAACGCGCTG
>JAKBBS010000098.1 GCA_021808425.1 Actinomycetes bacterium | reverse complement strand
CCGCCACCTCGACAATACTCACCGACCCCGGAGCCAACTGCGGATCCCCGCCTACCTCGCGATAGTCGACTAGGCGCGAAGTTACGATCTCGCCCAGCGGATAGCAACCAGAGCCGAAACTGTCGACACTGACAACATCCATACTATTGACATCTGCATCGTTAAAAGACAAGCGCAGCTCCTAACTCTAAGCTTCGCCAAGGGCGACACGACAAGACACAACGGACATAACACCACACATAGGCTGGCCAACGGGTCAAGATGCGCGAACAACCCACCTATAACGCGCAACAACCAGCACAGACCACGGCGATTTGCTGATTCGCAGGAGCGCAAGGGCGCAAGGGCGCAAGGGCGCCGCTAAGACGATGATGCTCTGCCCTGATCGAAGACGATCTCGCGCTGCGCGAAATCGCGGGCTTCGTCGTCATGGCTGACGATAATTACGGTGACCGACTCGGAGGCGACGATCTGAGTAAGCGATTCGTAGAGGGCCTTCTTGCCGGGGGAGTCCACCATGTGGGTCGGCTCATCCAAAAGCAGTACTTCCGGGCGCGCCATCAAAGCACGTCCCAAAGCAAGGCGCAGTTTCTCCCCACCTGACAGCACGGCTGTCAGTCCGTGAAGCTTGTGGCTGACCCGTAGCGTCTCGGCAAGCCACGCGAGACGTTCCCGGTCTGCCCGGCGGTGTTCGCTGAAATGACCGTTTACCCGGGCGAGCCCGTAGAGGTTCTCTATGACCGGCAGGGCGTTATCTAAAAGCGGATCTTGGAAGCCTATGCCCACACGGTCACGTATCAGCCTCGCCCGGGCGCGCGGGGCGGTCTCGGAAAGGTCTTCGCCAAGAAGGCGCACCGTGCCCGAATCTGGCGTGTCGATCCCGGCGAGCAGCCGCAAGGCCGACGACTTACCCGACCCGCTCGCGCCTCGTATCAGCACGACCTCACCTGCATGAACACCCAACGACACGTCGTTTAGGATCGTCGTGCCGTTGACGGTCTTGCGGACCTTGGCCAACTCCGCTACCGGGCCGCGGAATGACGCTGCTCCTCGCGGCACATCTGCTGGCGACGAAGGTGCCTTGGCGCGGCGGCTCATATCCTCGTGCTTTCAGCGACGTCCACGCTGCGATCGAGGCGGGCGGTGCGAAGCAAAGCCCCTCCCAGGCAGCCGATGAGGCCGACGGCGCAACCCACGAGTACGTCTTTCTCCGACACGCCGGCGTCAAAACCCGGCTCGGTCATGTTGGTCAGCGGGACGACTACCAACGCGAGTGTCGTGCCGATGATCGAAGCGACAAGGCCGTCCTTGGCGGCGCGCAGCAACTCCGTCGAGCGTAAGATGCCGACGCTTACCCCTGCTGCAATCTTCGACGCGTACTCCCTCCTGTTGCGAAGGAGCCGCCCGTTGACCGCACCGGCCATCGCTATCAACGCGACCAGACCTGACACCAACGCCAGGATGTTGGTTATCGGCTTCACGTTGGATGTCCAGAACTTCTCGCTGTTGGCGAGATACCGTGCCCGGCTCACGACCACGGCAGGCTCGCCGCCCGGTTGCGCTGCTGCCAGAATCGACCCAGCAGCGACGGCGGTCGTGTCGAGCACTACCGCCTGCACCGGCGCCGACGGGTCCTGTCCCAAACATGATGCCATCGCCGCCTGGTCCATCACCACCCCGATACGGTTTGTGGCCGACAAGCCCGACATCACAGCCACCACCCGGGCCGGGCTCCCGTCGATAAGCACCGCCGTGCCCGCAGCGATCCCTGCCGCCCGGTCGACTCCAACCGGAACAGAACCGCATCCCTCGGATGGCGACCATGCCAGGGGCGACCCGGCCGGCTCCGAGACTCCAACGCCTAGGATGTCGAACTGCTGCCGGCCTCTACGCAGGGATCCGAGATCGAGACGCAGGACATGCGATGTCACGCCCCGCCCGGACGCCACTGCCTCGATCCTCGATACCAACGGGAGCGACACCGCGTCTTCGACCATCGGCATCGCGTACGAGTAGCCCACCACCATCTCGCTTCCTGGGGCTAGACGGTCCAATGCCGCCACGATCGGCCGATTAGGCCCGGAACTGACTTCCGTTCCGATAGCGGTTGTCAACACCGCCAGGCACACTCCCGCAGAAGCGACCACCGGAATTCCACCGGCGAAGACCGTCACCAGCACACCCCGCAACGCGGAACGTCTCCGCTTTCCGAGATCCGTGAACTCCCGACTGGACCACGAATCTATCTGAGCGATTCTTGGGCGGCGACTACCAGCTACCTTGACCAGTCCCACCACAACCAAAGTCGCGAGGACCAACACCGCCCCTGCGACAGCCAATATGTTGTCGATCTTGTTCAATGCGTCCTGCAGCCCTGGATGGAAGGCGAAGCTGTGAGCCACCCTTCCTCGAGCCAATACCCCTGACACACCCAGGACCACAACTACCGCTACAACGAGCAGATAGAGCCAGCCGACCACCAACCCCCGCTGTCCCGCACGCTCGAAATACTCGGCTAAATCTCCCCGGCTCCGCCGGTGACGGCGAACATCAAGGTCTGTCAAAGCCAACGCCACGTGCGACGAGTCCGCCTCGACCTCGAAGGACCAAACACAGGCCCGCTCGAAGCACAGCGACCCGGTCCGTTATCCCCCCGCAGTCACACATCGTCTCCGCATTCTGCTGCAGCCCCAAAACCCCCATGAGCCATTCGCGTGCGATCAAGGCACCCTGAACGCGCATCCCTCGGCGATCGGCGCGCGTGCCCCTCCCCACTATCGCGCGCCGCTACCCAATGCGCTTTCGCTCTGATGGTCGCAGGGCGTGGTCCCAGTGTCACACGCCGGAACAAGAAAGGTGCTGGTGGAAGGGGCCAACAAGGTCGCGACTCGTAAAGTCAAAGCTACGACAGGCGTCTGGGTATTCTACGTGTCCTTCTTTGCGCTCCTTGGAGCGGAAGGTGCGATCGTGGCGGGTATCGTCGCCGTAGCTCGCTGGATCGGGGTTCCGTGGCTCGTCATTTGTCGATCGGACCCGCTGGTCGTCAAGGGAGAATGGGGCGACAGGCTGTACGTTGTGATGGCCGTGGAGCGCGCCGACGAACGCGAAGCGCAAGCCTGGGCAGGGCTCGGGTGGGTGCAACAGGCCGCTACCGGCAAAGGACTGTTCGTCGAACACCACGGTCGCAGCGAGGCGGCGGTCCGAGCTGATATCTCTGCAAGCCTGGACTCCCTCGTTGCGGGGCGAGACGAAATTTTCGGAACTTCCCATGCCAAGCTCGCCGGGATCACTTGCAAGGACCAAACGGTCTGCGCACTAGTCGTAGCAGTCTTTCAGGCCGAGCCATGGTGACAGATGACTGACCCGATGGTTGAACGCAAAGTCGCCCGCCGGCAATTCCAGATGGCTACACGATGACGCTCGCGTCGGCGACGTCCCGTCACGGTCCTGTACAGGCCCACGGGCGGCTGGCAGTCTCTACGCGTAGACTCGTCCACAGGGTCTCCACCCGCAGAGCCGTCCGCAGAGCCGTCCGCAAAGTCTCCACCGGGAGACTCATCCACAGGCCGGCCTGGACGATAACGCAGATCGATGAAGGCCCGGAGTGCCGACGCGAATTCCTCGACCTCCAAATCACTCAACGTGATGACGATCCTGCCCCAGCCGTTCTCCCCCCGACAGATCCGGACTCCCCGCTTGGCCTGCACCGGACCTCCCCCACTATAGCCGAACATACGTTCGCTCACTAAGCTTTTAGGAACACGGCCGTCACGTGAATCTCGCTGCAGGGCGGTGGCTGGGGGGTTCCGTTGCTCGGTCATGGGTCGGATCCACTTTTCGTGTTCCTGAGTTGACCGCTCCCTGCGACCTGCGAACAGACGATGTTTGCGTAGGGGCACACCAACCGGTAAGGATATGGACCTGTGAAGGTTCCTGGACTAGCTGGCAAGAAAGCCGAAGGGGCCTCCACGGGTACCGAGGGTGCGGGTGAGCACCTGAGCGAGCTGGTGAACCTTGTCGTCGCGTACGCGAAGCAGGAGACCATCACGCCGCTTCGAAGCCTCACGCGCTTCGTCGCGTGGGGCGTGGCAGGAGCCCTCCTGCTCGCCGTGGGTGGAGTCCTGGCGGCTCTTACCGTCGTGCGGCTGCTGCAAGGCGAGCTCGGAAGCCACCTCGGCGGGAATCTATCGTGGGTTCCCTACGGTGTCGCCCTCGTTCTGGCGGCCGGTGGCGCCGCGTTCGCCGCCACCCGAATCTCCAAAGGCGTCAGATGAGCCCGAACAAATCCGGGTCCGGCGATACTTCCAGGCGCGTCGAGATTTCCGACATAAGAGCGAAACTAGAACAGATCAGGGGTGACGCCGACACCAAGGTGGAGGCGGCGCGAAGCAAGCTGGTACCCGTCGCCAGCGCCGGAGCGGTTGTAGCTTTGGTGCTCGCATTCTGGCTCGGGAAGCGCCGCGGCCGCCGCAAGGCGACCTGGGTCCAGATCCGCCGCCTGTGACTCGCCTGTGTCGCCCGTGACTCGCCCGTGAGCCGCTTGGAGCGGCTACTTCGGGCTGGAATCCGCCAAGGTTGGCGCCGCGGCGTCACCGGGGGCAGCCGTGGATGGACTGCTGTCGGAGCGGTGGCGGCCGTCGCATGGCTCGCGAGGCGAGCGCTCAAGCGCAGCGAGGAAGTCGTATTCTCGCAGAAGCTCGCCCCCGGCGAGACTTTGCAGATCTTCCACGAGCCCGAAAGTTGAGCCGCCCGGGATCGCCGCTATGAAGGTGGTCACGTGAAAGTGATCATGCGGAACCCTCGCCGAGAGATCGAGCTTCGCGGACCGCTATCCGTAACCTCGCTGTTGGCAACGACAGAAGTCAAAAGGGAGGCGGTTCTCGTCATAGTCGACGGCACCCTCGTCACGGCCGACGCTACCGTCGAAGACTCTGCGACAGTCGAGCTCCGGCCCGTGATATCCGGCGGATCGTCGTGAAGTGCCGGGTTTGCCGGGACCCGGCGGTCATCGAAGTCCGACGCCACAACGCCGGGTTCTGCCACCCTTGCTTTGTCAAGCACTGCCGCGACCAGGTAAAAAAGGCCGTCGACGCCTACAAGATGTTCTCTGAAAACGAACGGGTGCTGGTCGCCGTCTCGGGTGGTAAGGACTCCCTGGCTCTATGGGACATCCTGGTGAAGCTCGGTTACCGCGTCGACGGGCTCTACATCGGCCTGGGGATCGGTGATTACAGTTCGGAGTCTGCGCAATACGCCCGGTCGTTCGCGAAGGCGCGTGAAGCGACGCTCGTAGAGGTCGACCTACCGGCAACCTACGGGTTCGACATCGCCACAGGGTCCAAAGCGGCGCGCCGGGCTCCGTGCTCTGCGTGCGGGCTGTCCAAACGCCACCTTTTCAACTCCGAGGCGCTGCGCGGTGGCTACGACGTCCTCGCGACCGGTCACAACCTCGACGACGAGGCTGCCGTGCTCCTCGGCAACGTTCTCCGCTGGGACCTCGCCTATCTCGGTCGCCAACATCCGGTTCTAGAAGCAGGCGGCGGTTTCGTTCGAAAAGTCAAGCCGCTAGTTCGCCTCGCCGAGCGGGAGACTGCCGCGTACTGCGTCCTCGAAGGCATCGACTACATCGTGGAGGAGTGCCCGATGTCGGTCGGTAACCGCCACCTCGCCTACAAGGGGGTCCTCGACGACCTCGAGGAGTCCTCGCCGGGCTCGAAGGCGTCGTTCCTGTTCGGCTTCCTCGAACGTGGATCGCCGCTGGTGGCAGGCGTGTCCGCCGCGGAGAGGGAGGCGCTGCACCCTTGCCCGACGTGCGCTAGTCCTACCGTCTCGGAGGTCTGCGCGTTCTGCAAGTTGGTGGAAAAAGCGACAGCCAAGCGATGATCTCACCATTCTCCCCAGGCGAGCGGGTGCTGCTCTACGACAACAAGGGCCGCCGCTACCTCGTGCGCCTCTGCGTCGGCGGCGAGTTTCACACCCACTCCGGCCCGGTGCCCCACGACGACATGATCGGATCGCCGGAGGGTTGCGAGGTCCGATCGTCGCGAGGCGCCCGCTACATCGCCGTCCGCCCGACGCTCTCAGACGTGGTTCTCGGGATGCCACGTGGAGCGCAAGTCATCTACCCGAAGGATCTCGGCCCGATCCTCATGATCGCCGACATCTTCCCGGGGGCTCGGGTCTTCGAGTCGGGGGTGGGTTCCGGCGCCATGTCCATGGCTCTGCTGCGCGCCGGTGCGGAGGTGACCGGGTATGAGATACGACCCGACTTTGCTTCCCGTGCCTCGAAGAACGTCATCGAATACTTAGGAGAGTCGGCGCTCGAGCGCTACAAGGTTGAGATACGCGACGCCTACGACGGGATCGACGGGACTGGTTTCGACCGGATGATCCTGGACTTGCCCGAGCCGTGGCGAATGGTCGGCCCCGCCGAGTCAGCCCTCGATTCGGGTGGGATTCTTTTGTCGTACCTTCCGACCATCGGCCAAGTCGCCACGCTTCGGGAAACTCTCGCTGCTAGCGGCTTCGGGTTGGCGGAAACTGTAGAAGTGCTGCAGCGCACCTGGCACGTCGAAGGTCAATCGGTGAGACCCGACCACCGGATGGTCGCGCACACCGGATTTCTCACGTCGGCAAGGCTCCTGCGAAAAGTCGCCGTGCAGGTCCCGACCACCGCTGCCGAACAACAGACATGAAGCTCAACTCGGGGGACGTGTTCGACCTGGTGGTGCTGGCCGTCACGCTGCTGGCTGCCCTCGGCGGGTACCGGATCGGCTTCCTCGGAAGGGTTGTCTCCTGGGTCGGACTCGCGGCGGGCATCTATTTTGCCGCAAGGCTTCTACCGACGGTGTTCCGTCACATGCAGACCTCCACGCCGTCGACGCTCGTCATCGTCGCCGTCGCAATACTCGTGGGTGGTGGGATAGTGGGCCAAGCCCTCGGCATGATCGCCGGGGGGCGGCTCCACCACGTGCTCCCAATCGGGCCTCTTCGCTTCGTGGACCGACTGGTCGGCGGTGTGGTCGGCGCAGCCGGCGTGCTCACGGTGCTATGGCTACTCGTGCCGACGCTCGCAGCGGCCCCCGGTGCGATCGCGCGCGCTGTCGGCAACTCCGTCGTCGCGAGGGCTATCTCACGAGACCTTCCGACACCCCCACCGGCGCTCGACGTGCTCCGTCGCATCATCGGCAACGGAAACCCCGAGGTCTTCGCCGCCCTCGGCCCGGCGGTCCCGGTCGGCTCCCCGCCGGTTACCGACCCGCTCAACGCAGCACTGGTGGCCTCCGTCAGCGCGTCGACGGTGAAGGTGCAAGGCCAAGCCTGCCAGTCGATATACGACGGTAGCGGTTTCGTGGTCGCCTCGAACCTGGTGATCACGAACGCCCACGTGGTGGCCGGGGAGAAGCCGGGCGCAACTACGGTCATCGCACCGAGCGGGCAGGTACTTCCCGCCCAAGTGGTCTCATACGATCCGTCGATCGACCTGGCTCTGCTGTCAGTGCCAGGCTTCGGGGCGCCCCCGCTGCCGCTCGGCAATCCCACGGTCGGCGGAGCTGGCGCTGTATTCGGCCATCCGAACGGGCAGGCGGCTCTGGCTGTGACCCCGGCGCGTGTGGCGGCGGTTCAGGAGGCGGTCGGGCCGAACATCTACGGCGTGCACAACACCAAGCGCAGCATCCTCGTGATGGCCTCGGATCTCGCCAGGGGCGACTCCGGCGGTGCGGTGGTGAATCCGGCGGGCACGGTTGTCGGGGTTGCCTTTGCGATCTCGGCGCAGCAGGCGGGAACCTCGTACGCTTTGAACTCCTCCGAGGTGAGGACTTTCCTGGCCGAGCCCCGTTCTGCCAACGCCTCGACGGGCGCTTGCATCACCGGAGGCTGACGTCAGGTCGAGGCCGTGCCGCCCTAACCACCCCTATTCTTCGATGAAGATGCATTCCCCCGGGCACTCCTCGGCCGCCTCTCGGGTGGCGTCCTCCATGCCGTCGGGCACGATCGCAAGTCCGTCGTGGCCACCCGGGTTGTCGAAGACCTTGTCGCCCTCTTTGACATAAGAGAGCCCGTCATCGAGAAGCGTGAACACCGCGGGCGCTATCTCCTCGCAGAGACCGTCGCCCGTGCAGAGATCCTGGTCGATCCAAACCTTCATCGCGGTGTGTAGCCTCGCATTCTCGGACTCGGGTGCCGGGCGCGCTTGGAGACGCCCACTCCACTCCACTGTACTGGCTGGCCAACCGATGACGCACGCACGGGGTGGAGCGCCCCGGCAAAGCCAACGATGTTGGGCTCCGTAGAGGTAGGTTCGGAAGGCGACAACGAGCGAGGTGCGAAATGAGCGACATTTTCGACAACGACAACCCGGGCAGAGCGTCGGGGCAGGCGGGCCGCTTCGACGCTAACGGCGAGCTGGACGAGCTTCGCGAGCACGCCCGGACCCTCGAAGACGAGGTGGTGGTCTTACGCCGGCGGATGACCGAGTCGCCGACCCGGGTCAGGACCCTCGAAGAGAAGCTCCTCGAGACCAAAGGCCAACTCCAGCAGGCAATCTCGCAAAACGAGCGCCTCACCTTCACCTTGAGGGAGGCCCGCGAGCACATCGCCGCGCTTCGCGAGGAGGTCGACAAGCTCACCCAACCACCCTCGGCCTACGGGACGTTGTTGGGCCGAAACGACGACGGCACGGTGGACGTGTTCTCCGGGGGGCGCAAGATGCGGGTTGCGCTGCACCCGCGCCTCGCCGAGGACAACGCCGAGCTCACCCGGGGCGCCGAAGTCGTGCTCAACGAGTCACTCAACGTGGTGCTGGCACGGTCGTCGGAGAAGGCCGGAGAGGTCGTTACTCTGAAGAACCTCCTAGATGACGGACGGGCCGTCATAGTGGGGCGCGCCGACGACGAACGCGTCGTCGAGGTGGCCGAATCACTTCGCGGGACCCGCCTTCGCGCCGGTGACGCGCTTCTCATGGACTCGAGGACCGGCCTTCTACTCGAGAAGCTCCCCAGGCCCGAAGTCGAGGAGCTCGTCTTAGAGGAGGTGCCCGACATCTCCTACGCCGACGTCGGCGGCTTGGACCACCAGATCGAGGCGATCACCGACGCTGTCGAGCTGCCGTTCCTGCACCGGGACCTTTTCGTGGCGCACAAGCTGCCGGCGCCGAAAGGGATCCTCCTGTACGGCCCGCCGGGTTGCGGGAAGACCCTGATCGCCAAGGCGGTGGCCAACTCGCTCGCGAAGAAGGTTTCCGAGGCCACAGGCGACCGCAGCGCGAGAAGCTACTTTTTGAATATAAAGGGCCCCGAGCTGCTCAACAAATACGTAGGGGAGACCGAACGCCAGATCAGGCTCGTCTTCCAGCGTGCCAGGGAGAAAAGCGAGGAGGGTGTGCCTGTCATCGTCTTCTTCGACGAGATGGACTCGCTGTTTCGCACCCGCGGAACCGGCATCAGCTCGGACATGGAGTCAACCATCGTCCCGCAGCTTCTAGCGGAGATAGACGGCGTCGAGGCGCTTCGCAATGTCATCGTTATCGGCGCGTCCAACCGGGAGGACCTGATCGACCCGGCGATACTCCGGCCGGGACGTCTCGACGTCAAGATCAAGATCGAGCGACCGAACTTCGACGCGGCTCAACAGATCTTCGCTCGCTACCTGACCTCCGACCTGCCTCTCGACGAGTCCGAGGTCACCGAGCTCGGCGGCGGCGACCGTGAGAAAGCTGTCTCGGTGATGATCGAGCGGACCGTCACCGAGATGTACCGCGATGACGACGCCAACCAGTTCTTGGAGGTCACATACCAGAACGGCGACAAGGAGGTCATGTACTACAAGGACTTCTCGTCGGGCGCGATGATCGAGAACATCGTGCGTCGCGCGAAGAAGCTCGCCATCAAGAGGGTTATCGCAGCGGGTACCCCTGGTATCCGCACCCAGGATCTGCTCGACTCGATACGCCAGGAGAACAAGGAGTACGAGGACCTTCCGAACACCACCAACCCCGACGACTGGGCGAAGATCTCCGGCAAGAAAGGCGAGAGGATCGTCTACATCCGGACCATCAAGTCCGAAGACGACGAGACCACCGGGGGCCGGGCTATCGAGAGGGTGGCGACCGGGCAGTACCTGTAGGCGGCGCCGTAGCTGCAGGCGGCGCCGTAGCTGCAGGCGGCGCAGTGCGCTTGAACAGTCCCGTCGATAAGTGCCAGGAAAGTCTCCTGAGTCGCTAAGGTCACTACCGTGGCGATCACCAAGGTCCTCGGCATGGAGACCGAATACGGGATCATTATCCGGGGGAGCGCGGACGCGAACCCGGTGGCTGCCTCGTCTGCGTTGATCAACGCCTACGTGTCGGAGCGAAACCGGCGCGTCGGCTGGGACTTCGAGGACGAAAGCCCCGGCCGCGACGCCAGAGGCTTCGCCCGTGAAGGGTCCATGCCCCCCGAGGTCGAGACTCATCTCGTAAACGCGGTCCTCACCAACGGCGCCCGCTACTACGTCGACCACGCCCACCCGGAGTATTCGACACCGGAATGCGCCGACGTCTACGACCTGGTCCGCTACGACCGTGCCGGCGAGATGATCCTCGCGGATTCGATCCGCTTCGCATCGAAGTTCCTGCCGCCTGGCCAGAGCGTCGTGGTTTTGAAGAACAATTCCGACGGTAAAGGCAACTCCTACGGGAACCACGAGAACTACCTGATGGACCGCAGCGTCGCCTTCTCTCGCATCGTCGCCGGTGTCATTCCGCACTTCGTCACCCGTCAGATCTATAGCGGCGCCGGAAAGGTCGGCTGCGAGACGTTCGTCCCCGGTGACCGGGTGATCGACTTTCAGATCACGCAGAGGGCGGACTTCTTCGAGGAGGTCGTCGGACTCGAGACGACGTTGAAGCGTCCGATCATCAACACGAGGGACGAGCCGCACTGCGACTCGCGCAAGTACCGGCGTCTCCACGTGATCGTCGGCGACGCGAACATGTCGGAGGTGGCGTCCTTCCTCAAAGTCGGATCGACCGCTTTGGTGCTCGCGATGATCGAGGACGACTGGTTCGCCCGCTGCGGTAAGGACTTCACGCTGCGGTCGCCGGTGGGCGCGGTGCGCGAGGTGTCCTACGACACTTCGCTGTCGACGCCGCTCGAGCTCCAAGACGGTCGATCGATGACAGCTCTCGACATCCAATGGGAGCATCTGGAGCTTGCAAAAAAGTACTCGGAGAGCTTCGGGCTGGCTTCGGTGGGCGGCGACCGCGTCGGCCAGGACATCCTGAGTCGATGGGAGGACATCCTCGAAGGTCTCGAAAGCGACCCGATGAGCCTCGCACGCCAACTCGACTGGGTCGCCAAGTTCCGCCTGATCGAGGGCTACCGGGAGCGCCACGGCCTCGGCTGGGGTGACCACAAGCTTCGCGCGATGGACCTGCAGTACCACGACGTCGACCCGGCGCGCTCGCTTTTTTCCCGGCTCGGGATGGAGACGCTGTTCAGCGCCGAGGAGGTTCGATCTTCGGTGGACGAACCTCCCGAGACGACCCGGGCATATTTTCGAGGTAAATGCCTGCAACGCTGGGCGTCGTCGATAGCGGCCGCCAACTGGGACTCGATCGTGTTCGACCTTGGACGGGAGCCTTTGTGTAGGGTACCCATGCTCGAACCGCTGCGAGGAACCCGCGCACACGTGGAGAGTCTGCTAGCTAGCGTGTCTAGCCCGGCCGAACTGATCGAGCATCTCGGCTCGTAGGCTGATGGAAATTTTCAAGATGTCGCCCCGTACAAGAAGAGGCTGAATGTAATGGCTGAACGAGAACAGATAAGAAAGTCATCGTCCTCTCGAAGCGACGACACCTCGGTCGAGGAAGTCAGCTCGAGTTCTGCGAAGAAAGGCGACGAGCTCAAAGCGGAGCTCGACGACCTTCTCGACGAAATCGACGAGGTGCTGGAGGAGAACGCCGAGGAGTTCGTGCGCAGCTACGTGCAAAAAGGCGGCCAGTGACCGCTCCCGTCGACGGGTTGGCGTTCGGCGGGCTGGCGCCCCGTGGGATGACGGTGGCTGCGTGACGCTCCCTATGTTCGATCCTACGGATTCGCCCGGCCCGAACTTCGCCGAGGTCCTCCGCCGGCTCGACCTGGGCCCGTTCGCATCGGGTGTCGGCGGCTCGGGCGGCCAGGCGCCGCAGCTTCCCTTCGAGGTGCGC
>JAKBBS010000097.1 GCA_021808425.1 Actinomycetes bacterium | reverse complement strand
CCTGGTGACGCTTTGTTCTGTGTGTCGGTCAACAGGCAACCAGTGTCAAGGATCAGCTGTTGTTGTGTCAACCATCACCTGAAAGCCCAATGTCAAGGCTCAGGTGTTGCAATACAGCCTCTTGGTGAGGAGTTCACGAAAGTCGGGGGCCTTGGGGCGTTTGGGCTCTGGAGAGGCCCGGCGCGGGTTTCTAACAAGAAGTCGCTCGTCTTCTAACAGCCGGGGCCGTGATCAGGAGATTGGGAGAATCCAGTCCGTCACGCCAGTTGGCAAACAGTGAGTCAGCCTCGCTGGCCGCAGCCCGCTAGGAGCGCCCGCCATTCGCCTGCTTGTTCCAGTCGATGCGCTCGATGAGCCCTTCGATCACTCGCTGAGTCGCCTGGAACGCGTCGAAGCGTTCTTGCACGTGCAGATCGGGATCCTCGCCGTGAGTGCGCGCGAGTACGTTGGCGTACCCGGTCGGTCCCTGGTACTCGGGTCCCTGGAATGCTCGCTTCAAAAGCGCCAGTGCTTCGGGCACCAGCGGGTGGTTGAACGCCGGGCGCTCCGCGATCTGGCGCGCGGCCTCCTCCGGGCCACGGTCGAGGTTGAGGCAGAACCAGGCGACGTCGTACCCGTCCTTGTCGTCATCGCGTCCGTTGAGCGCGAAGGCCTTCGCCACGAGGAGCCCTAGGGGACCCGAGTGGCGAAAGCGCACGATGGCCCGGGTCGGAGTGGGCTTGTAGAGCAACTCGATGTCGACCTCGCGCTCCACCGCATCGAGCTCGAGCAGGTCCTGGGTCTCCAGTACGAACGGGCGCAGGCGGGTCCCGGCGTTGCGGGCCGCGGTGTCGTCGCTCAGGGAGTGGGTACCGTCGGCCTGTGGTGCGGACTCACCGCGCGGCGCGAGGAAGTCGACCAGGATCGGCAGCCCCGGTGCTCCGGCCATCTTGCGCCACCGGAAACTGGTTCCGACTGTCGGCTCGAAGTACGGAGCTATGAGCTCCTCGATGGACTCGTAGTACTCCGCGGTCGCCCCTTGGGAGATCGCCACCGACAGGCAGATGTCGAGATCCGACGTGCCGACGTGGGCCTCTCGGGGCTCCTTCACGAGAAGGGGTGGCACCAGGCCCCCGATGAGTACGAGGTGCTTCGCACCCATGCCCCCGAGCAGATACAGGAGACTGGCAGCCTCCTCCACCATGGGATCGACCGGGTGACGCTCGTCGCGCGTCATAGGACTCCCTCGCCCCACAGGTCGAGGAAGACCGAGCTCGCCGCGTCGCCGCGCGGCTCCAAGGTGAGATCGATCGCGATGCGACTCGGCGGGGCGACCCACACGCCGTGCACCAGGCGTGCGTCGTTCGCGGCGAAGCGGTCCCGGTCCTCCACGAGGACGACGTTGGCACCCGCCGCGGTTCGTAGCCCCCCGAGACGGGCCGGAAGGTCCTCCAGGCCCGAGGAGATCGGGACCCGGATCAGCACGCGCTGGATCGAGGACACCACCGGCACCCCCAGTAGTCGGGCGCCCTCGGCCCCGCTGCGGATGAGCGGGACGCCGTCAATCTCGACAGCCAGGTCCTCGACGCCCGGGATGTAGCACGACACCATGAGTGGCTGCTCGCGGCGTGCCTGAGCGACGAGCCAGCGCCGCAGCCCCCGCGTGTCGCGTGAGCACACCCCCGCTTTGCCCTCTCCGGCGCGCTGGACGAGATTGAGCGACAGAAGGTCACGCACGAGGTTGTGCGCCGTCCCACTGGAGACCTGGGCCTGCTTGGCCAGCAGGGTCTCCGTCCACCTCGTGTCCGGGTGATCGGCGATCAGCTGGGCGGCGCGTATCGAGGAAGTGCGCATTCGCCGCCGCTTCGGCTGAGCGGGCGCCGAGCGTGGAGCACCAGGCACCCAGGCCCGTCCGGCCGCGTCGGCGTAGGCAATGCCGCGGTCCTGGAGCCCCATGGCGCTCGCGTCGTCGAGGACGGCCTCCACGACGAGCAGCAGCGCACTCGCCGTCGGATCAGCCAACTCGTCGAGGTGCTGGGCCTCGCGCCCCGTGATGCGTCGGACTTCGAGGGACTGTACGACGCCCGCGCCGAGCAGGGCCGAGGCCGGCGCTCGGAGCAGGAGGCTGACCGTCGGGACGTTCTCGATACCCGTGCGCCACGGATCCTCGATGTTGTCGGCGAGCGCCACTGTGGTTCTCATAGTTCTCATTATACTACCGTGCGCGAGTAACGATGAGAGGCACACATTCCCTGTAATCACAGCACCTATGACTGGCAGTTCTCATTTTATTGGCGATTTTGGGTTTAGGTGAGAATCTTTCTCAGCGGTGGGGCAGGAGGTACAGAGCGCTTGGGCGGGGCGTCGCCTAGAGTCGCCGAAGCCCATCAATCCCGTCGAAGATCCCGTCACCTGAGGCGAGCTCGAGGTCCCAGACCACGGCCGTCGCGGCGCTCCAGCGGTCGGCGGGGTGACCGCGTTAGTGAATCGCGTGGCCGCTCTGGCGCGCCTGGAGGAGAGTCCACGTGGTCGTCAAGGACGGCCACGGACTCCGAACTGTGACACTCGGGTGCTCTACTGGGCGTCATGAACCTGGCGTCGTTCCTCGTCTCGCTGGCGGCCCTGGTGGCCGTCGTCGTGATCGGCGTCAGGACGCTCGACCAGGGCGAGAGGTCCGCCAAGTCCTCAGAGCAGTCCGCCTCGGCCGCGGTCCGGTCCGCGGTCGCGTCAGAGAGGGCGGCGCGGATCGCAGAGGGTGACGCGCTCCTTCGTCGTCTCGAGGGCCTGATGGACGTGGTTCTGCAGATGCGCGAGCTCTTCAACGACCAGGTCTCGGCCCACGACACCATGTGGGTGCCGGGCTACGGAGCCCCCGAGACCTTGGCGCGGACGGCCTTGATGCGGCTACTGGAGGGCCGCTTGGTGCTCTTCCCTGAACGGTTCGGGGCCCAGAGCAGCGTCGCGGTCTTGACCACCACGCACCTCTGGTCGTCGACGTACCTCGAGGGAGCGATCGAGGAGATCAAGGCGGCGCTCCGGGAGGCGGGCGCGCTGCCGGGGCTGCAGGGCGAGTGATGCCGAATCGGCGGGGCTCCTCTGACGTCGGACCCGAGGACCGCGCGGGGTACGAGGTGGCTGAGACCGGATCGTCCACGGCCCGGCGCAAGAAGAGGGTGCCCGGGGCGACTCACGGACCCCACGGGCCGAGGGCGCTCGAAGAACTGGCGGGCCACGTGCTCTACGAGTGGCGCATGTGGAACTGGGCGGCGCAGCAGCTCAACGAGAAGGTGGAGGGGCTAGTGGGCCCGGGCCCATCGCCGGAGCGCAATGCGCTGATCGAGTGCTACCTGCTCCACCTGCGCAACCTCATCGAGTTCTTCAGGTCGCCGGGGCAATGGGAGGACGACGTCGTGGCCACCGACTACCTGAGCGAGTGGGGTGTCGGCCAGTACGAGAGCGTCCTCACGTCGGCCTGGGAGGGTCTCAACAAGCGCTTGAACCACATCACGACGGCGCGAGCCGATGCGGCATCGTGGTCTGAGGTGCAGAGGTCGTGGCAGGCCGCGCACGATGCGGTGGTGAAGCTCTGGCATGCGTTCGAACGACAGCTCGACCCTACGACCCTCGAGTGGTTTCAGCGGGAGCAATCGGCGTCGTAGGTGCTACATGGTTGGCGTCCGAGTGATGAACGGCAAGAGGACTCCGAAGGGGATCCGAGCAACGGGGCCCGGTAGCGGTACCTTCAAGTGTGGGAGCCACAGGGCGTGGACACCCGTATCGAGACGGAGGCGTGCGATGTCGCTCAGCAAGTCCGAGCGCCTACTGCTTATCCAGTTGCTGGAACTGCGCCAGGAGCTCAACCCCGACAACGACTTCCGGGAGGGCATCGAGGCTCTTACGAGCGGCTACAGCGGCTTCTACCCGATGATGGACTACATCGCTGATGAACTTCCCAAGGAAGTGAAGGACTACGTATACGACACCCTCGAGATGTACGCCTGGTGCCAACATGTGCTTCGCGAGGCTGATGGCTCGGTACCTCGAGAGGCTCTCTTCCCCGGGTTCGACGGCAACGCCAGGGTTGGGCCAGAGGGGGCGTACGGCTTTGCAGTCTTCCTAGTTGAGCCCGCTCATCGCTACAGTTCGATCGAGTACGCGGGCGACCGCCTCAACAGCCACGGCTCCGAGCCCGACTACCGGGCGATGGTGGCAACCTGGAAGGCCGACCCAACCACCCGGGCGGCCTTTGACGAGCCAACGCCCGAACAGATCGACCTCGCCCGTCGGACGTTGGTGAGAGTCCGTCCCTGATCCGAAGCGCTGGCTCTGCTGCGCGCTGCCACTAGAGGATTGAACCTGGGACGGCCTACGGGATTGCCGTTCATCGGATCATGCTGCTCTGTTGGGGTATCCATTTCAGCGGAGTGACCGCACTGCGAAGTACCTGGTCGCCTGGCCGAACGAGCGTCTCGAATACTCGCCGTCGTGACCCCTCTGACCAGAACTACTCCTTCGAGATGGATACCCCCAACAGGTGTCTTCTAAGGGCTGGTCCCGGAAAGTGCTTCCGGCGGTCTGCGGTTCGAGACTCGGCGCACTGCCGACAGCCCGTCTCCGTATTAGTACCCAGACCCGCGGTTGCGTTCCTGCGACTACGCGGTGGTGTCTGAGGTGGCCGCGGAGATGAGCACCTGAACCAGGCGGACAGTGGCGAGTGCCCAGTGGAACGCCCAGTCGAGCACTTCGTCCGGGTAGCCATCGACCTGGTTGGCGTTTCGGTGGCGGAGGGCGAACTTATTGAGCAACTCGAAGAAAGGATCAGCGGTCGCCTTCGTCACGCTGTTGGTCAGGACCTCTCGGTGTTGCTCGAGGAAGAGGCCGAGTTCGACGACTGCCGCCTTCTTGTCCTCTCGCGTCGCTCCGCGGACTCGGTACAGAGCAATCGCGTGTGGCACGTGGGGGTCATTCGTGGCCGTGACATCGCCCATCTCATCAACGAGTTCTTCCACCATCGGTGGCAGCGTGCGAACCATTCGTCCCGCATCGTCTCCCGTGTCGGCTAGGCGCAGGCCGAGCGACGACTGGTCCAGTAGCTGGTTGATTCTCCATCTGTAGAGCCCTTGTCCAGATGCTCGGTCGAACGCGCTGGGGTGCACGCCGCAGTCTGCATAGCTGTGGTACCAAGCCCTCGTAGGCCGGGAAGCAAGGTCGTGCAGCACCTCGACAAAGTCGCACAGGTCATCTTCAGTCCAGAGGTCTTCGTCGACACTGATTAACTGCGGCTTTCCCAGGCGTCGGTCGAGCTCTTCCTCCAGCGTCGTGTCCACCTGACCCGCCCCATCTACGCAGTCGAATCCGAGCGTCTGCGCGAACCAGTGGTCGCGGGTTAGCCGATCAACTTCCACTCGGACACGTCGTACGGTGGCCGGAAGATCGGTGCTTGCCGGAGCCTGCGATCGGCTACGACGCTGCGACCAGTACGGGCGCGGACCCGTGTCCATGGGCAGGTCCATCGCCGCCGAAGCGAGACGCTGAAGCCAGTCCACCTCTCTGGTCAAAACGGCTCCCCACCCCAAAGTTGCTCGTACTCCCCTAGACGATGGAACTCCTCGGTCGGCACGGCCGATGCAAAGGCCTGTTTGAGGAGCTGTTCCACCTCCTCACGCCACTCGGGGGTGAGGCCAGTCGCTCCTGCGCGGCCGATGAGTCGCTGAAGTTCCGCTGCGAAGATGTGATTCGGCCACCGGAGTCGATAGTCCGGGTCCTTCACGAAGTTGGGCACGCCGGTCACATCACCACAGCTTCTAGCGGTTGCCCTTGGACCGGTTGTGGGTCTTGCAGAGCATCTGACAGTTCGAGGCGATCGTGGCTCCACCCTTGCTCCACGCTGAGACGTGGTCCGCGTCCATGTCTGCAAAGGACCAGATCTTGGTCTTGTTGGCGTCGTGGCCGAGAGCACACAGGGGGCAGTTGGACTCGCCGACCTTCTTCGCCGCCGTTGTCTGCTTCTCGTAGGTCGAGCGACTGGTTGCCGCGTCGAAGACTCGAACGTCGAGGAGCTTGGTGTCCGTCGAACCACCCAAGATGTACTCGAAGATGCCCTTGCGGCTCTTGACGTAGGGGTCGGCGTAGAGCTTCTTCACTTCCCCATCGACCACGGCAGGGTCGTAGGGGTCGTTGTGGTACTGCTCGTAGAGCCGCCCCCACTCGAGGCCACACATCTCGCTCTCCACCGACGTGAAGTGGCTTCCAACCCACTCGATGACGGTGTTGAAGTAGGTCTTGACTTCGTCGATCGTGGTGTCGTTGCGATGGCGGCTCATGTAGTCGTCGATGTTCCCCTTGCTCACCCAGTCGAGCGCGCACTCCCAGAACTTCTGCCGATTGGCGGGACCCTTGACGTAGGCGCTCCACTTCTGGACGTTGGCGTTCTGGCTGTTGGAGAACTCGGCCTTGCCAGCGGTGACGAAGGGTCCCGAGAAGATGGCGTTGAGTAGCTCCTGGTCGTTGAGCGGCACCCCGGCGATGTTGATGGTTCGGAACCATTGTTTGATCTCGGACTCGGTGCCGCTGCACTCGTACACCAGGATCTCGGACTTCAAGATCTTCTCCTGCTGGTCCTTTGACAGCCCGGAGAAGTACTGCTGCATGCCGTTAGCGTCGATGATCGCGAACTTGTCGGTGACGAAGCGACCAAAGCTGGTGATGCGCTGCTGGCCGTCGAGGACTTCGAGGTTCCCAGTGTCCGGCCGGTTGAAGTAGAAGAGGCCGAGCGGGTATCCCTTCAAGAGCGAGTCGATGACAGCAACGTCACGCTTGCCGTCGGCGTAGATGTAGTTGCGCTGGTACTCGGGCTGGATCACGAGTTTGCCAGCCAGCCCAAACAGACCCTTGCCTTCGAGCTCGTTGTAGACGAAGCCTTTACAGACCTGCTCGACGGAGTAGGTGGTGCGCTTAGTCTTCATGCTTCGGTCTCCTGTGCTTGATCAAGATGCGGGCGAAGACCGCCTCAAAACAGTCGCCATCTACGATGTAGTAGGTCTTGTCAACAGGCGGCGCGCCGACCTTGATAGCGGGAGCATCGTTGAGCTTCGTCACCGTGCTCCGCTTGCCCTCCTTGCTGACCTGGATCTGCTTGGGGTAAGTCTTCGATGCCGCACCGAACCAACCTTGTGACGTACCGACGATCTTGAACTGCTTGGGGTTGTACTGAGTCATGAACGACTTGGGCACACCCATCACCCCGGCATAGTCGCTCGGGATAGCGTCGATGAACGGCACCTCGATTGCGTCGAAGTTGTCGTATTTCATGTAGCCGACGCCTTTGATCTCCTTGTGCTTGGAGAACTTCCTGTTGTCGGCTTGGGTCATCAGGGCGAGGGGCTGGTGGCGACGCCCGTGGTCGAGGTTGGTGAACCAGACGACATTGCGGAACTTAACCAGGTTCGCCTTCTCGTCGTAAACGCCGGCTGCGTAGTCTCGCTCGGTCAGTGGGCGGAAGTACGCATTGCCCGCTTGGAATCCGTTCCCGAGCCAGATCTCGTCCGCCATGATGAGAGGAAACACTTCCTTGTAGGTGATGGCGTTGATGCTCCCGATAATGACGAGCTGCTTTCCTGCTTCGATGATCCACGCCAGGAACTCTCGGAAGAGCGAGAAAGGCGGGTTGGTGATGATCATGTCAGCCTCGTCGCGGAGGCGACAAATCTCGTTGCTGCGAAAGTCGCCGTCACCTTCGAGGTACGCCCACTCCAGGTCATCAACATCGATGCGGTCATCGCCTGTCGCGTCTCGCTGGAGCGTGAAGATCTTGCCGTTGGACGCGGTCTTGTCGGCATCGAACTGAGGACTCTGACTCTCGAAGAGGGTCGGCTGCGTCCCATGCGCTGCCGCCGTTGGCGCATAGCTCGTGCTGATCAGCTTCTTCAGACCGAGCTTCTCGAAGTTCTGTGCGAAGTACTTCGTGAAGTTGCTCCACTCGGGGTCGTCGCAGGGCAAGAGCACCGTCTTGTCCCGAAAGACATCGGGGTCGAACTCGAGGTAGGCGTTCATCTCCTTCTCGATGTCGGAATACTGAGTGTAGAACTCGTCGTTCTTAGCGTTCTTGGCGCTGGAGAGATTGTCGTTAGCCACGAGGAGTCCACTCCTTCATTGGCGTCTCTCTCAGGTGGTTCTTCAACATTCCAAGATTCTCCCAGATGGCAGAGCGCCCGCGCGGGCTCTTCCTGCAGTGTCGGCCCAGACCTCCGGCCCGCGGAGTGCGGCGCGGTGAGATTCAGGTCTCCAGACCGACTCGAGCATTGCTCAGTCACGCAGAGTTGGGGCTCGCTGGTCCGAAGATCGGGTCAGCGCGAAGATCCGCTACCTCGACTGCGCTTCCTCACGCAGTGCCTGGCGAAGCGCGTTCGAGCCGGCCTTGAGGCGGTCGAAGGGCGTGTCCATGGCCTTGACCGCTTTGACTCGATCATCACCGTGTCGGGCGTAGTCGATGGCGTTGGCGCTCTTGATGAACTCCTCGTGCCGCTTGTTGAGATCGATGAGCAGGTCCACGATTCGATCCGGCAGGAAGAGCGACACCAACGCATCGATCTCGCTGCTCTGGAGGTCCGAGTGATCGGGGTTGTCCATGGACCCGCCGAAGCGCTTGAGCTTGTACAGCTGGGCATCAACCTCGAGTTGTCGCGCGCGTTGACGCTCGAGGAACAGGCAGGCCTCGCGTCGACTGGCGTAGTTGCGGTCTTCGCGGGCGTCCTCGGCGCGTTGGCGGCGATCGCGGGAGGTGCCGAGGTACGCGAAGCCCCCTCCGGCCAACGCGGAGCCGGCACCGATGAGCGCATCAACCCAGGACATTGGTACCGAGTCTGCCTGCTCGCTGGGACGCGCGCTCGATTGACGTGGAGACCCCTACTCTCCGACCTCGGCCTTGAGTCGCGCGAGCAGCTCGAGCTGCTCGGCGCGGGCGAGATCAAGCTCCTCTGGGCTCAGGTCCTCGGCGTCGACGACCTCGATGTCGCGGTCGAAGGGGCTGGCCCGGCGCGCGGCGTCGAGGGCCACCTCGAGAGACGGTGCCGGCAGGTCAAGCTCCAATAGCCACTCGGCCATCTCCTCGAGGGACGCCGCCGCCTGGCCGTGGAGCTTGCGCACCAGCCAGCCGGGGCTCACCCTCAGCCGCCGGGCCAAGTCCGCCCGGGCCTGACGGGGGTCGGCCTGGGCGTCCAAGTGCTCGCGCACCGCGCAGGCCACGAGGTGTTGGTAGAGAGCCGCGGCGACGACGCCGTCGGGGTAGGGCTCGTCGAAGTCGATCGTGGCGTTGAAGGTGCGCCCGAAGTCTCGGTGGCGCTCGAGGACCGTGGCCGGGAGGAAGCGTCTCGCCATCAGGAATAACGTAGCAGAATCGGCGCAGTTTGCGCCGATTGCGGCACTCGGGGCCTCCCGGCACGGTGGCCCCATGCCACACCCAACACCCTGGACGTCGCGGGAGACCGTCGAGTTCTACAACCCCGCGATCGGCAGGTACGGCCTGGTGGAGCCGGCCGAGTGGGCCGCCATCGGCGACCTGGTGCGAGCCGCGGTGGAGCCCTTCGCGCACCTGAAGGGTGAGCAGATCCGTCCCTACCTGCGAGCCATGACGAAACTCACGGTGTTCGTCCTGCGGATCGGGGGCGAGCTGACAGTCGAGAACGTGCTCGCACCGCGCACGGTTAAAGGCTTCTTACGTAGCCAACCAGCCGGCGCCCGAGACGAGGAGCCGCTGCTCTGGCGCTTGGCCCAGGCTCACGGCACCGTGGCGCTTGATTCACCCGTCCAGGCTCAGATCGGTCGGCGAGTGCCGAAGCCGCCCTACAGCGCAGCAGAGATCGACGCGCTGATGCTGGCGGCACGAAGTCAGCCCACGAAGCTGCGCCAACTCAACATCACGGCGATCGTGGTACTGGGCGCCGGAGCGGGTCTGGTGCGTCGGAGCGTGCGCGACGTGTGCGCGAGGGACGTGCACCGGCACGAAGATGGCGTGTTCGTGAGGGCATTGGGCCGGTGCGCCAGGGTCTTGCCGGAGTTCGAGGCGGAGCTCGAGAGCCTCGCGGCCCAGCGGCGAAGGGGTCGGCTGCTGGGAAGCGCGCAGCCCAAGTTCTCCACCGTGAAGGCGCACCAGTGGCTGGACTATCGACGGGGCGTGCCACGACTCTCAGTTGATCGCCTGAGGGCGACCTACATCGTCACGTTGCTCACCAGCCCGGTCTCGATCCACGAGGTGATGGCGGCGACCGGGCACGAGAGCTGGCACTCGCTGTTGCGCTACGCGAGGTATCTGCCGCGCCAGTCCACCTGCCCACTGGAGAAGAAGGAGCAGTGAACGCGGACTGGCTGGGCGTGCACCTGCCCGAAGCCGAGCGCCTGATCGACGGGGCCACGATCGAGGGTCGCCCCTGCGCGGAGTGGCTCGAAGAGAGGCTCGCGGCCTCGGAGGCGCGGCGGGGACGGCCCCGTCAGCTCTCGGTGCGAACGCTCTTCGTCGCCCTCCAGCTCGGCGCCTTCGCCGGGTCATTCTTCCTCGCGGGAATCCCCGACCTCCTGCGTCCCTTGACTCCTTCGACACGTGCTCGTCTAGGCCTGGCGCGTCGCGGAGAGCCGGTGACCTATCGCCAGGTCTGCTACCTGGCCACGCGCGTCGATGAGGTGCTGCGAGAGAGCTTCGCGCGCGAGGGCGACTCCGACGAGGGCAAGATCGAGGCGGGCTACGCGGACTTCGATCGGATCTTCAACGCCCTCGCCACCGCGGGCGCCCACAGCCAAGCTCGGGAGATCGCGTCGATCTCGGTCGATGGGAGCGACGTACCGACCTGGGGAACGAGCTCGATCGTGCGCGAGCTGGTGTGGGAGGTCGATGACGAGGGCCAGCCTCGCGTCGCGCGCGACGAAGAGGGCCGCGCCATCTACCAGCGCTTGCGGGTGGTGACGGACCGGGACGCGGGTTGGCGAGGGTCACGCAACGACGCCGGCAAGGACCCGCACTTCGGGTACTGTCTCACCGCGGCGGTCTCGACCCGCGACGAGGACGGACCCCTGGTGCCGCGCGCCGTGGTCGCGGCGCGCTTTCGTCCCTCGACGGTCCAGGACAAGGCCATGGGGCTCGCCTGCGTGGGCGAGGTCGCTCAGCGCCTCGGCCGCCTCGGCGACGTGCTCATCGACCGCGGCTACACGGCCTCGCATGACGGTCAGGACTTCCTGCTGCCCATTCGAGCCCTGGGCGGAGAGCCGATCTTCGGACTGACGCAGTCGCAACTCGGGCCCGCGGGGACGGTGCGCGGGGCGGTCATCATCGAAGGCCGGCCCTACTCCCCGTCGATCCCGCAGAACCTGCTCCACATCGTGCCGCCCGTGGGCGGTGAGGACGGGGTGTACAAGCCGGACCCCGCGAAGCTGCGCGACTACCAGGAGGCGATCGCCCGACGCTCGGCGTACGCGCTGGTTCCCCACGGGGCACCGCGCGCGAACCTGGCCCGGGTGTTCCAATGCCCGGGCGCGGCCGGCAAGCTCGACTGCCCTCTGCAGCCGGCACGCAAGGGACTGCGTCCCGGGTCGCTGCTCGTGATGACGGCGCCCCGGAATCCGGGAGAGGACAGCGTCTGCGTGAAGGCCTACCCGACCTTCAACGCGGAGGAACTACCGCTCCTGCAGCGCCACATCTACGGCTCGCGCGAGTGGTACAAGTCGTACTCGCGCCGATCGACGTCGGTCGAGCCGTTCTTCGGGAACCTCAAGGACGAGGCCGGTGGCGGGGTCGTGCGAGGACGAATCCGGGTCATGGGCATCGTGAAGACGGGCTTGCTCGTGGCCTTCGCCGTGGCGAGTACCAACCGGCGCTTGGCGCGGGCCTTCGATCGCGCAGTGACGCGCGAGAAGACTTCGCCTCGCCGGCGGCCCGGTCGGCCGCCACAGCAGCGCACGCTGACGTATCGCCGACTGGTCGAGGACGTCGTGGCGTCGCGCGCGCAGCGCGTCGTGCTGCAAACCTGATCCGCACCTGACCCCCGCAGTGGATTGTCCCGGCCCCCGCACGCCCGTGCGGGGGCCTCGTCGTTGGACCCGCGCGCGGTGAGCGCGGAGAACGGGCGCAGCGAAGGTGCGATGGTGAGTCAGAGCGTCAGGGAGACGGATTCAAGTCTCCAACGGCGACTTTCGTGAACTGGGAAGCCGACTTTCGTGACTTCCCCTTGGTGGGGCTAGTAAGAATCGAACTTACGACCTCGTCATTATCAGTGACGCGCTCTAACCGACTGAGCTATAGCCCCGGGACCGTCTAATCTACACCACCTCGCGACGGGGTCTCGGGGCTCGTG
>JAKBBS010000096.1 GCA_021808425.1 Actinomycetes bacterium | reverse complement strand
GCATGTCTGCCATTCTCCGTCAGAGCTGACCGGCGCCGGCTTCGACAGGTAATCATCAACCTGCTTTCCAACGCTGTTCGCTTCTCGGCGCCAGGCACCCGTATCCGCGTATATACGCAAGGAGATGACGGAGTCGGGCGGATCCACGTTGTGGACCAGGGCGCTGGGATCCCCGAGGAGCTCATGGCGAGAGTTTTCGTACCGTTCGATCGGCTGGGCGCCGAGGCAGGCCGCGAGGGCGGTGCGGGACTCGGTTTGGTGCTCGCCCGCCGTTTGAGCGAGGCGATGGGCGCGACGCTGGAGCTCTCGAGCGTCGTGGGCGTAGGCACGCATGTGGTGGTGACGCTGACTGCGGCGGGCGCAGGTCGCCTACTGCCTCCCGAGGCGGCGGAGCTGGGTGACGTGCGAGGGTTCGAGTTCGCGGATTGACGTCGCTCCGAGGAGCTTCATCGTGCGCACGATCTGACCGCTCAGGATCTCGATGCTGCGGTCCGCCCCGGGGCGCCCGCCCGCCATCAAACCGTAGAGGTAGGCCCGGCCGATGAGGGTGAACTTGGCACCCATCGCGATCGACGCGACTATGTCGGCGCCGGACATGATGCCGGTGTCTATCGCAATGTCGACGTCGGAGCCTACCTCCCGTACGACTTGCGGGAGGAGATGGAAGGGGATCGGTGCCCGGTCGAGTTGGCGTCCGCCGTGGTTGGACAGGACGATCCCGTCCACGCCAAGATCGGCGAGTTTCCTGGCGTCGTCGACCCGCTGCACGCCCTTTACGACGAGCTTGCCTGGCCACATCTGGCGGATCACCGTGAGGTCTTCCGCGTTGATCGTCGGGTCCATCGCCGAGTCGAGAAGCTCGCCGACCGTCCCGCCCGTGGAGCGCAACGATGCGAACTCGAGCTTGGGGGTGGTGAGGAAGTCCCACCACCAAGACGGCTTTCGTGCGGTGTCGAACAATGTCGCGGCCGTCAGCTGCGGCGGGATCGAGAAGCCGTTGCGTTTGTCGCGTAGCCTCGCGCCGGCGACGGGAGTGTCCACCGTGAACAACAGCGTGTCGAAACCGATGGCCGCTGCGCGCTCCACCAGCTCGTAGGAGATCTCGCGTTTACGCATGACATACAGCTGGAACCAGTTGCGCCCGGATGGGTTCGCCGCCCTTACGTCCTCGATCGAAGTCGTGCCGAGCGTCGAGAGGCTAAACGGGATCCCCGCGGCGCCTGCCGCGCCGGCTCCGGCACTTTCGCCCTCGCTTCGCATAAGTCGCGTGAATCCAATGGGAGCTATGGCGAACGGCCACGCGGACGGGCCCCCGAAGATCTCACACGACGTGTCGACCTTGTCGGGGGCCCCACGCAGTATCCGGGGATGGAGCTCGATGTCACGGAAAGCCTGGCGGGCCCGCTGCAGCGAGATCTCCTCTTCTGCTGCCCCGTCGGCGTAGTCGAAAGGAGCTCGCGGCGTCCGCTTCTTTGCGAGCTTCCGCAAGTCCTCGATGGTCAGCGCCGCTTCCAGCCTGCGCCTGGTCGCGTCGAATTGCGGCCTCTTGAACTTCACGAGGTCTGAGATGTCTGCTGGCCTCGGCAACTGTCTTTCGACCATGTTCCCCGATGCTAGGTGGCGCGAGCCCTTTGAAGCAGGCGCTGACGTCACCTGTTCCTGATGAGGGCCCGGTAAGCGTTGGTCGGCTCGTCGACCAGCCCGGTGGCCAAGGGCGGCGTGCTGGTGGCGTCACAACATTGCGGCTTCGTACGGGGCCGGTAGCCCGCTGCTTTGCAGCCGGATTGCTCCAGCGCTTGCAGTGCTTGTTTGAGGGAGTCGCGCACCGCTCCTCGTAGCCCGGCGATGGCCCGGCGAGCGTGTGGGGTCTGCGCCAGGCGAAAACCGCTCAGAGGTCCTCGACCGACATAGCTTCGACCTGCCCACGGCGCAGTTGTTCGAGGGATCGACGGACCCTCCGATGCGCAAGAACGCGTTCGTCTTCTAAGTGGTCTACCACGGCACTAAGTAGGTCCCGGTCCCTTCCAACTCGCAGGCGCTCGACAAGAGAAACCACCTCGGCCAGCCTGCCGGTGGACACCTTTAACGGCCGGCCGTCATCACCTTCACCCACGCTGCGACGAAGTCCGCGACGAATTTCGCAGCCCCGTCGTGCGAAGCGTACACCTCGGAAATGGCCCGAAGCTGCGAGTTCGACCCGAAGACGAGGTCGACAGCCGTGGCGGTCCAGCGCCGATCGCCCGTGGCTCGCTTACGGCCTACGAAGACGTGCTCCTCGTCGGGCGACACAGACCACTCGGTATCCATGTCGAGCAAGTTCACGAAGAAGTCGTTGCTCAACGCTCCAGGCCTGTCGGTGAACACCCCGTGGCGGGTTCCCCCGAAGTTGACTCCGAGGCAGCGCATCGCCCCGACCAGCACGGTCATTTCAGGCGCGGTCAGGCCGAGCAGGTCCGCTCGCTCGACGAGAAGGTGCTCCGCAGGGACCTTCTCGTCGGCCCTCAAGTAGTTCCGAAAGCCGTCCGCGCGAGGCTCCAGGAAAGCGAACGAGTCCACGTCGGTCATCTCGGCGGTCGCATCGGTCCTTCCAGGGGTAAAAGGTACCTTGACCGGCTGCCCGCCCCCTGCCGCGGCCTGTTCGATCGCCACGCAGCCCCCGAGGACTATGAGGTCCGCAAGTGAGACACGTACGCCGTCGCTCCGTGATGCGTTGAACTCGCTGCGGATCGACTCCAGGCCACCGAGGGTGCCTGCGAGCTCAGACGGGTTGTTGACCTCCCAGTCCCTCTGCGGTTCGAGCCTCACCCGTGCCCCGTTCGCGCCGCCGCGCATGTCGGTGGCCCTAAACGTCGACGCCGACGCCCACGCCGCAGCTATCAGCGCTTCAGGTGAAAGTCCCGAGGCGATGATCTGCGCTCCTAACGCTTGCGCGTCCGCGTCAGAAATCAGCTCGTGGTCGACTTCGGGCAGAGGATCCTGCCAAATCTGCGGCTCGGTTGGCACGAGCGGCCCGAGGTAGCGTGATCGCGGGCCCATGTCGCGATGAGTGAGCTTGAACCAGGCTTTCGCAAACGCCTCGGCGAACTCGTCGGGATGGGCATGAAAGCGCTCCGATATCACCCTGTAGCGCGGATCGACCTTCAAGGCGAGATCTGTTGTCAGCATAGTAGGCGCGTGGCGTTTGGTCGGGTCGTGCGCATCGGGGACCGTTCCCTGCGCGCCGGGATCCTTCGGTGTCCACTGCTTAGCCCCGGCGGGACTCGTCGTCAGCTCCCATTCGTAGCGGAACAGGTTGTCGAAGAACCCGTTGTCCCAGCGAATCGGGTTGACCGTCCAGGTGCCTTCGAGGCCACTGGTGTAGGTGTCAACACCGCTGCCGGTGCCGTAGGTGTTCTTCCAGCCGAGCCCCTGTTGTTCCAAGGGTGCGCCCTCCGGCTCGCGCCCTATGTAGTCGGCTGGCACTGCCCCGTGGAACTTGCCGAAGGTATGGCCTCCTGCGATGAGGGCGACGGTTTCCGTGTCGTCCATCGCCATCCTCGCAAACGTTTCACGGATATCAACGGCCGCTGCCAGCGGATCCGGAGTTCCGTTGGGTCCCTCCGGGTTGACGTATATCAGGCCCATCTGCACCGCCCCGAGCGGGTTCTCGAGCTGCCGCTCCCCGCTGTAGCGTTCGTCGCCGAGCCACGTTTGCTCCGGGCCCCAGTATGTGTCCTCGTCTGCTTCCCAGACGTCCGCCCGCCCTCCGCCGAACCCGAACGTTTCGAAGCCCATCGACTCGAGGGCACAGTTGCCGGCGAGGATGATCAGGTCCCCCCAGGAGAGCCTGCGCCCGTACTTGGCCTTCACGGGCCAGAGGAGGCGCCGGGCCTTGTCGAGGTTGGCGTTGTCAGGCCAGCTGTTGAGCGGGGCGAAGCGCTGGTAGCCCCTTCCTCCGCCTCCTCGGCCGTCGGCTACCCGGTAGGTTCCAGCGCTGTGCCAGGCCATCCGGATAAAAAGTGGTCCGTAGTGGCCGAAGTCCGCCGGCCACCACTCCTGCGAGTCGGTCATCACCTCGACGATGTCGCGCATGACCTCGTCTAGGTCGAGAGTGGAGAACTCGGCGGCGTAGGCGAAGCCTTCGCCCATCGGGTTCGCCTTCGGGGAGTTGCGATGCAGGCGGTCGAGGTCGACCTGCTCGGGCCACCACTGGCTGTTCGGGCGGCTACCGGTCGAGGTGTGAAGCACGGGACATTTTGTTTCGTTGCTGGCATCCGGCATGTCATAGTTCCTTTCGCATGGTCGTTCGGTCGGGCCGATTACTTTCTTCAGGTGTTGCTCTGACAGGCGGGGCAGATGCCCCAGTAGGTGACTTCTGCTTCGTCGAGGATGTAGCCCTGAGCGTCGGAGGGCGTCAGGCAAGGCCGCTCGCCGACAGCACAATCGACGTCGCCGACTGCGCCGCAGCGCCGGCAGACGACGTGATGGTGGTTGTCTGCAACGCGAAGCTCGTAGAGCGCAAGACTGCCCGCGGGCTCGATCCGCCTTGCGATGCCCGAAGCACAGAGAGCCGCGAGGACGTTGTAGACAGCCTGCGGCGAAACCGACCCGACGCTCCCGCGCACCTCTGCGATGATCGTTTCGGTGTCGGAATGCGGGCGTCGATCGAGCGCTTCGAGCACGCCGAGCCTGGCAGCGGTCACCCGAAGGCCTGCCGAGCGCAGGACCGCTATGTACTCATCCCGTGTCTTCACCGACTCGCATCTCCTCGAAGCCTTATTCTAGAGTGAGTTGTATTATTGAGTCAATAAAGGTTCAGAGGTCCGAGGTTCGAGGTTCGGCCTCTCGGGCTCTGCGGCGCCGACAAGCCCCCGGGTAAAGTTCGGGTTGTGCCTGTTACTCATTCGGAGCAGCGGCCAGAAGTCGACCGGTCCCGACCTTTGATAATCGTCGCTCCGATCGAACCTCGAACAACCGGCAACGGGCTCGCCATGCGTGTCGGGAGCATCTGTCAGGCCGCCGCCTCGTTTTTCGATACGACTGTTTCCGTAATTCCGACCGCCGGCCGCATGCCCGCGCTCGGGACGATCGCCGGGCTGGACGTCAGGGTCATGGACGTTCCGAGATCCGAAAGTGTTTACGAGGTTGCTCCTAGAGCCGGGGCAGTACTGGCCGCCCTGCTGTCCCCGCTTGCGGGCACCCCCGTGCTCGCCATCCGGAGCTACCTTGCGTCGGTAGCGATCGCGCTCGGCGACGCAATCGGATCGAAGTGGGTCGCCCTGGACTTGGACGACGACGACGAAGCCTTCCTCAGAAGTTCCGGAGACGCCGACGGCGCGCTGCGCGTCCACGAGATGTTCAAACACATAGCACCGCGTATGTCAGCATTTTCCGCCGCTTCGACGCCTGAAGCGGAGACGATCTCACGTCGTCACGGAGTCGAAGTAATCACTGTCGCCAACACGGTGGCCGTACCAGCACTTCGACCACCCCATCGTGGCGGTCAACCGACGGTCCTCTTCGTGGGAAACCTCACCTACGAGCCGAACGTGGATGCCGTCGTCCGGCTCGTCTTCGAGGTCCTCCCGGCTCTGCGTCGAAGGACCGCACGGCAGGTGTCCGCTACCGTTGTGGGAGCATATAACCCCGCCGGGCCCCTCGGGGCCCTGAAAGAATACGAAGGGGTTACCCTCACAGGCTTCGTGGAGGACGTCGGAATTCCCTACCGGCGAGCTGGCGTGGTGGTGGCACCGATCGCCGTCGCAGGAGGAACGAGGATCAAGCTGCTCGAGGCGTTCGCTGCCGGCGTTCCTGTGGTGACGACAGAGGCAGGGGCCGCCGGTCTTGACGTTCGACACGGCGAGCACGTTTTGATCGGCAGCGACCCTGCGGAACTCGGTCGGCTTGCGGCCAACGTTCTGGATGACCCTGGGCTGGCCGAGGAAATCTCGTCGAATGCGTTCAATTTCGTGTCGGAACTTCACACACCCCAAGTGGCTGCTTCACAGGTAGCTGAACTGTTCGCGAAAGCGGAAACCACCGGGAGACCCGGATGGTGATACCAAACATCGCCCATTTCGTCTTCGGCCTGCGCGAGCAGGACGAACCGATGCACTTCCTCCACTACGTCGCGGTCGAATCAGCACGTCGGGTTCTCGAACCCGACGCCATCTACTTCCATTACTGCTACGAGCCTTGGGGGCCTTGGTGGGACCGCATCGCCTCCCATGTGACACCGCTCCCTGTAATGATGGTCCCGGAAGTCACCGGTGCCGACTACAGCTCGGGACTCGTGCCCGAAAGCTACCTTTACGCCCACCACGCCGACTTCATAAGGTTGGACGCTCTGGCGGCATACGGCGGCGTCTACGCAGACATCGACACGATCTTCGTGCGACGCCCGCCCAATGGGCTCTACTCCAAGCAGTTCGTTATAGGGAGGGAGGGCCCTGTGACCAGCCAGCTCACAGGCGAGGTCAGCCCATCACTTTGCAATGCACTCATGATGGCCGAGCCAAGCTCGTCCTTTGCAGTCGAGTGGCGAGCCAAGATGGCCTCGGCGCTTGACGGCACCTGGAGCGGCCACAGTGGCACGCTCGCCCACCGCCTGAGCGTCGACATGCCTGCACACGTGCACGTCGAATCCGAGGCCACCTTCTTCCCGTTTCCCGCAGACGCGGCCGGCTTGTACGGCCTCCTGCTCGACGACAGGCCTTTACCTGAAACGACGGTCAGTGTCCACTTGTGGGCTCACCTGTGGTGGGATCGCCGGCGCCGAGATTTCACGCCGGTGCACGCGGACTGGTGCAGCCCGTCCACCTTGCGCCGCGCGTCCACGACGCTTGCTGCGCTGGCTCGGCCCTACATACCGAAGCGCAGCGCGACTAAGCGCACTGCGATCGATCGTGGGACGGACCGGCCGTGGCTTTACCTGTCTCCCGACGAGGACTCCGGCTACGGGACCGCTGCACGCAGGGCGATGCAGGGACTCGAGAGCACCGGCCTCGAAGTGGCCTGGGCGCCGATGATCCCAAGCCCGCGGTGGCGCCTCGGCTACGCGGTTCCTCGGGCCTACACTCCCGTCGACACGGAGCGCCGACCGGACGACGTCGTCGTAGTCCACCATGTCCCGGAGTACTACCCGCTGGTGCGGGCACACTGCGGTGCGGCCTTCATGGTCGGCCATACGGCGTGGGAGACGGAGAATCCTCCGGCGCACTGGCGCGAATGCCTTGACGTCCCCGACCTGCTGGTCGTGCCGTCAAAGTTCTCTGCGCAGGCCTTGATCGCTTCGGGAACCGACACCCCGGTCGAAGTCGTCCCACACGCCTTGTCCGTTGCGGAGCCGGCCGCCCTCGACCCGGGTTGGGGGATCGATGACGAAAGGTTCGTCTACTACACCATTGCGGATTGGACCACCCGTAAGGGGATCGATGCCACGGTCGAAGCCTACCTACGGGCTTTCAGCGGCGACGATCCCGTCGTGCTGGTCGTCAAGACGTCCCGCGCCGCCGGCTACGGCTCGTTTGTGCCCCGGTCCGCTCCGATCGGGCCGGGGAGCGCGGCACTGGCTCTAGCGAGGATCGTCGGCCGGCACAAGGCGCCGGCAGAAATCAAGCTCGTAGTCACAAATGTTCCCGAGCGCCAGATTGCGGCGTTGCATCGCCGCGGCGACTGCTTCGTGTCGCTTTGTCGAGGCGAAGGCTGGGGCGTAGGTGCGTTCGACGCCGCGGCAGCCGGCAAACCCGTGGTCACGACGGGATGGGGTGGCCACCTCGACTACTTGGGGGACTACCCGTTCCTGGTGGACTTCGATCTGGTTCCAGAGCACGATCCACGAGAAGGTCTGAGCGTCCATCCTGAGCAGCGCTGGGCTGAGCCGGACGTCGACCACGCCGCTGCCATCCTTCGTGAAATCTACCGATACCGTGGCGACGCCTGCGACGCGGTGGCCGCCACAGCGGTGGACATTCGGGAACGCTTCAGCCAGCGAAATGTGGGAATCGCGTTTCGAGCGGCCGTAGCCAAGCATATGAAGGGGATGGCTGTCGCACCCCGGCGGACGTCGCGCATACTATGAGCGCCTGTTGGGTAGCCGGGTCGGGCCGGGCTTCCCGGTAAGACAGAGTTCCAATTAAGACAGTCGAAGGGACGGCCCGTGTGACATCTCCTAGCCGGTGGTTAAGAAATGCGGAGTTGGAGATAACCGAGACTGAGGACGGAGTGGTCGTCTACCAGCCAAGCCGGGGTCGGGTCCACAGTCTTAATGCGGCCGCCGCCGCGATCCTCGAGCTGTGTGATGGGACCAGGAATTCGAGCGCCATAGCATCGGAGCTAGCAGACGTCTTCGATCTCGCAGAGGTGCCGGTGAGCCTGACCCGGGGCTGCATCGACGCCATGGCACGCGAGGGGCTCGTCGCGGACGTCATCGCCACCGAAGTTGCCCCCGGGCCAGGGAGTCAAACGTAAGAAGGCCGGCGCGTGGCCCTCCGATTACGACGACCTGGTCGCCCTGTTGCCTCCCCAGTGCGCCTATACTAACATCGCGCAGGTTAAGTGAAACTGCGCTGAGCGGAGGAAACCTTGGAAGTCGACAACGGACCCCCCGGTAACGCTCCAGACGAACACGGTCTGTCACGGCGCACCTTCCTCAGGCGGATGGCTCTGATCGGCTTCGCTGTGCCCGTCGTAGCGTCCTTCGGGCTCGATGCGGCATTCGCGACGTCCACCGGAGACGACGCGGGGAGCGCCGATCCCGATCTGCTTTTCGGCAACCAGATGACGCCCGGTTCGTTCTTCTCGTATTCCAACCAAGGAGTACCCGAAGCGTTCTTCCCGAACCAGGTATTCGCTAATCAGTACTACCCCAATCAGTTCCAGGGCAACCAGAACACCGCAACCTGACTGATGGCCCCTCGCCTCTTTCTTGGCGCCTTCGTGCGCCTCTCCAAGCCGTCGGTATTTCGGTTCCAAGCGCCCTTCCGTTCGGGTCGTACGACGCATCCGGCCCTACTGTGAGACGCCCCACTGTCAGTGCGGCGATGATCGTCCGTGACGAGGGATCGCACCTGGGTACGTGTCTCGAGTCCCTTCGGAGTGTGGTCGACGAGGTAGTGGTCGTCGACACGGGCTCGGTTGACGACACAGTCGAGATAGCGGACGCGTTCGGCGCAAAGGTAGTTCGCCACCCCTGGAACGACGATTTCGCCGAGGCCCGCAACGTGTCGCTCGACCACGTGGACACTGACTGGGTGCTCTATATCGACGCTGACGAGCGCCTTGTCGACGTCGACCGAGTGGACCTGACGGGTCTCCTCGATGACTCGAACGTCGTTGCTTACCGGCTGTGGCTGTCACCGCTGTCCTCGGCGAGCGCGTATAGGGAGTACCGCCTTTGGCGCAACGACCCACGGATCCGCTTTGACGGCGTCATTCACGAGCGGGTGGTACCGGCGATCCACCGGGTCGCCGACGAGGACTCGAAGGTGGTTGCACTCGCAGAACTTCGACTCGTCCACGTCGGCTACGAAGGCGATCAGACCGAGAAGCACCGCCGCAACCTGCCGCTACTCCGCCGTCAGATCGCGACCGACCCGTCGAACCTTTTCGCCCGACATCACCTTTTTCGGGTGCTCGACGGTCTTGGCCAGCGCGAGGAAGCCGAACAGGTTCTCGTCAATACAGTCGAATACGCTCGGCAGCTTCCCGCAGCGGACCCTTTGGCGAGCCTGTCCTACGTCGATCTGATCCGTGTTCGCCAGCGACGCGGCGAGGATGTCAAAGGTCTCGTCGACGAAGCGAGGGCTGCGTTTCCCCGTAACCTCGTAGTCGCATGGACCGAAGCGAGGTCTTTGATGGCAGCGAAGCAATACGCACAAGCCGTCGGAGTCCTCGAGGAGCTCATCGAGGTTGCGTCCCAGCCGTCGGAGCCCGCTGACCCAGCATACGACCTGCACCTTCTCGCCGAGATGCCGTGGGACTCACTGGGGTTTTGCAAGTTCCAGCTCGGTGACTATGAGGGAGCGGCGCACGCCTATGGCCGAGCTGCCTCGCTGTGCTCATCCGATGCAGGCTTCAAGGCCAGGCAGGTTGTTGCCATGGCGAGAGCGGGAAATCCGGCGATGTCGGCCCGCCAGACTGATGTAGCGGAGGCCATCGGCACGCCTCTTTGGGGCGAGACCATTGTCCACAGGGATGCCCTGAAGGCGTCCGCCCAGATGGAAGTCATGGTACGACAATGCGGTTGACGGGTTACGAAAATTCCGAAGCGACCCGCATCGACTCCGGCGCAGTCGCAAAGCGGCACCGCCGCTCCAGAAGCTGGGGCGCTGCGGCAGCTGCGGCACTCGCCGCGGCCGGGCTGCTCGCTTCCGCCGGTACCGTTTCGACCACGGGGGTGAAGGTCCTGCACGTCGTTGCGCAGGGTGGTGCTCCGGGTGGATCCTGCAGCGTCACGCAGCCCTGCAGTCTTGCGGGGGCACTACATGCGGGGCAGCTGACGACCTCGTCGACAATCATGATCCCCGCCGGCACATACGTCGGCACGCTCGTCATCAATGGATCTGTGAGCCTTCAAGGCGTCGGCCAGGGTCAAACTATCCTCGAAGGCACAGCCTCGGCTCCCGCAGTCGTGGTTGACTCCGGCGCCGTCTCCCTGGCTGACCTGACGGTAACCGGCGGAACCGGAGTCGGCGAGTCACGCGGGGCCGGAGGAATTGACAACTTGGCTACTTTGAGCCTCGCGAACGTCTCCGTCACCGGGAACACCGCCGTTGGCGACGTGGTCGGCGCGGGAGGGATTTACAACAGCGCCGGTGCAACCCTTACCATGTCCGGCGGATCGGTTACGTCGAACACATCGAAGGACTCGGACACCTGCGCGGGGGGAATCGCGAACGACGGAAGCATGACAATAACTGGCGTTACCGTCTCGGCCAACACCTGCGATGGACGCTTCGTCAATGCCGCAGGCGGCATTATCAACGGCGCGGACGGTTTGGCCTACCGCATTACCGGTCGGAATGCCAACCTCGCGCTCAGCGACGCAACGATCTCGGCCAACAGCGATGCTCCCACCGGGACCGACTGCGTCGGGACGGGCACGCTGGGCGGATCGGACGGCTACTGTTTCGTCGCTGCGGGAGGCCTGATAGCCAACGGCCCCACCACCGTCAGCGGGTCGACCTTTGCAAAAAACACTGCCGTCACTGCGGGTGGCGCAATCTTCGCGACGTCGGCTTCGTCGCTCAATGTCACTGGTTCCACTTTTAACGGCAACGACGGCGGGCTGGCCGGCGGCGCTATCAGCGTGACCGACCTAAGCGGACCATTTTTTAGCTTCAGTACGAGTGTGTCGGACTCGACGTTCGTCGCCGACAGCGCTTCTGAAGGTGGGGCGATCTATCTCGGAACCGTCAATAGCCCATCGCTGAGCGTAGTCGCGTCGACCTTTGTCTCGGACACGGCGACGACAGGGGGAGCGATAGCAGTAGATGAACAACCATCGGGTGCCGCTACCCTCAGCCTGGGCGCCGACCTTTTTGCCAATACGGGCTGTTACATCGGTTCGAATGCCACGTTATCGGACAGCGGGTACAACGTCGGAACCGACGGGTCGTGCTTCGCCGCAACACCGGCCGCCAGCGATGTTGCATCGCCACTGGCGGCTGATCTCACCGCCCTCGGAAACTTCGGCGGCCAAACCCAGACCGTCGAGCCGACTGCCGGCAACCCGGCGACCTCCGCTGTCCCTGCGACCGGGACACCGGCTTTCACGCAGGCGAACGGCACCTCGTTTACGCTTTGCCCGACCACGGACCAGCGTGGCATCGCGAGTTCCGGGGCCTGCGACGCAGGCGCAGTACAAGGCGTCTACGCGCCCCCATCGGCCGGACCGACCACAGTCCCCCCGACCACCGTCCCCACTACTACTTCCCCGCCGCCGGTCGTTTCGCCTAGTAGCTACCTGGTAGCCGGCGCGGACGGGACAATCACCACCTTCAATGGCGCAGCAACCTCAGCTTCGATCGTCGGACCGGGGGTCGGACTTGCCGCCCCCATCGTCGGCGTCGCCGAAGCCCCGAGAGGCGGACACTGGTTTGTCGGCGCCGACGGCGGCGTGTTCGCTGTGGGCGGCGCCCCCTTCGACGGTTCGCTTCCCGAATACGGGGTACACCCCCCGGCCCCGATAGTCGGTATCGCTGCGGCACCCGGCGGCGGCTATTGGTTGGCGGCGGCGAACGGCAGCGTTTATACGGTCAACGCAGCCTCGACGCCTGCCTACGAGGTGAGCAACGCCATCAACGTGTCGGCGCCGATTACGGGTATTGCTGCGGCTGCTGGTGGTGGGTATTGGCTTGTGGGTGCTGACGGCGGGGTTTTCGCTTTTGGCGGTGCGCCGTTCGAGGGTTCGCTCCCCGGGCTACGCCTCAGTCCGGCGGCGCCGATTACGGGTATTGCTGCGGCTCCTGGTGGTGGGTATTGGCTTGTGGGTGCTGACGGCGGGGTTCTCGCTTTTGGCGGTGCGCCGTTCGAGGGTTCGCTGCCGAAGGTGGGGACACACGTCTCCGATAGCA
>JAKBBS010000095.1 GCA_021808425.1 Actinomycetes bacterium | reverse complement strand
ACCAACTCGACCGGCCGCTGCGTCGCCGAAAGGCCGATCCGGACCGGGCGTCGGTCACAAAGCGCCTCGAGTCGTTCCAGACTCAGAGCCAGGTGCGCACCCCGCTTGTCGCGCGCCACAGCGTGGATCTCGTCGACGATCACCGTGTTGACACCACCGAGAGCTACCCTGCCGTTGGCGCTGGTGAGCATCAGGTAGAGCGACTCCGGAGTCGTGACGACGATCGAGGGCGGCCGTCGGACCATAGACGTGCGCTCCGATGCCGTCGTATCTCCCGTGCGCACCGCCACCCGGATAGGCGCAGCCGCCAGCCCCATCTCGATCGCTACTTCGGCTATCTCGGCCAGCGGACGTTGCAGGTTATCGGCGATGTCGACTGCCAGCGCCTTAAGCGGGGACACGTAGAGGGTCCTAGTCCCTTGCGAGACGTCCTCCCCGGCCTGGTGCGCCCGGTAAAGAGCGTCGATAGCAACCAGGAATCCGGCCAGTGTCTTGCCCGAGCCTGTCGGAGCGGCTATCAAGGTGTCCCACCCCGCCGATATCAGCGGCCATCCTTCGATCTGAGGGTCGGTCGGCCCGTCGGGGAAGCGGCGCCTGAACCATTGGGCTACCGCCGGATGGAATAGAGCGAGCGGATCTCGCCTGATTTCGCGTTCGCTGTGATCCCATCCTTCCAAACGAGCCTGAAGGTCGACCACCACACCATCGTAGCTGCCAAACACATGTTCGACTAACAGCGCAAATGAGGACTTTTGGCGTCCCACACCTACCGGTAGAAGGCGCGAAGATTGAGACTATGGCTCCAACGTCACCCGTGCCACCGACAGGTTGGATTTCCGACGGGTCGCCGGAGAAGAGCGGATCATCTGCTGCGGGTTCACCGGGTTTACCCTCAGACCCGGCAGATCGGCGTCCGAAGCTTCGCGGGTGGATCCACGAAGCTGCCTTCCCATTTGTGGTCGGCGGCGGGCTGTTCCTGGTGCTCGAAGCGCCCACGACCTCCGGACGGCTTGCCGCAACCGTGTACACACTCGCGTCGGCTGTCCTCTTCGGGGTCTCTGCCCTCTATCACCGGGGCACATGGCCACCGGAGCGCCGTGCGCAGCTACGCAGGCTGGACCACGCCAACATCTATCTGCTGATAGCCGGCACCTACACGCCCGTCGCCGTTCTAGCTTTGCACGGAGCCGCCCGGCTAGCCGTGCTTGTATCGGTGTGGTCCGCGGCAGCCGCAGGGGTGACTTTTCGGTTGCTGTGGATCAACGCTCCCAGGTGGCTCTATACCCCTCTCTACGCGCTTGTCGGGTGGGTGATAGTCCTCGTGGTACCGCAGCTGCTCAACGGTGCGGGCGCTTGGCCGTTCACGCTGATCATGGCCGGCGGCGTTCTCTACTCGCTTGGAGGACTTGTCTATGGCATGCAGCGCCCCGACCCGTGGCCGCGGGTCTTCGGCTTTCACGAGGTATTTCATGCTCTAACGGTCCTGGCCTACGCAGCGCAGTACGCAGCTATCTCGCTGATCGTCGTGCCGGGGCTGCGGGCTACGGCCATCTAAGGGCACAATGGCAGCAGGCCGAGCAGTGGCGTCGCAGGATACCGCTGCATAGCGAACGATCAACGGGTCAACGAAAACTACATGCCGGAGGAGAGATGGACCTCATCGAAGCTATGCGAACACAAGGCACATGCCGCTACTACCTTGACCGCGACGTCCCCGACGAGGTGCTCTACCGGGCTTTCGAAGCTGCTCGATTCGGCCCTCAAGGCGGCAACCGCCAGCCGGTACGGTTCGTCGTAGTTCGCGACGCCGCCAAGAAGCGCCAGCTCAAATCGTGGTACCTGGACCAGTGGAAGGTTTACCTGGAAAGGCGCACAGGGGGAAACATTGCCGCCGACGACCTACCCAAGTCCGTCAAGGCAGCCGACAATTTCGCGCAGCGCTACGACGAGGTCCCAGCACTGGTCGTCGTATGCGCCGAAGTCAACGGACTGCTTGCCACCGACAGGGATCTGGGTCGCCTCAGCATCGTGGGCGGCGGATCTGTATACCCGACCGTGCAGAACTTCCTGCTCGCATGTCGAAACGAGGGCCTTGGAAGCACGTTGACCACGTTGCTTTGCGCGGTCGAGCCTAAGGTCAAGGAGCTCCTGCAGATTCCCGACGGGGTGATCACTGCCGCCACGATCGCCATCGGCTGGCCGGCGGTCCCGTTCCCCAGCAAACTCACCCGCCTCGATGTCGACACTTTCGTGCACGTCGACTCCTATGACGGGCGCACCCTCCGACCAAGGTCACCTGATACAGCCGACCTGGCCGGGTGACGCTGGAACCGAAGGGAACGAAAGGCGAGCACCGCTTCCCGGTTGCCATCGCAACTGCTCTGGCAATTGTGCTTCAGGTTGTCTTGCCGACGAACCTTGCGTTCCATCCTTCGTTCCTGCTCCCGACTCTTGAGGGACTGCTACTGGTGGGCCTCGTTGTCGCTAACCCGCGGCGGATCAACCGGGCGTCGACGTTTCTTCGAGGTGGCAGCGTAGGCCTCATCGCCCTTATATCCCTGGCCAACGCCTGGTCGACAGCAATGTTGATCAAAAGCCTCGTAGACGGAGCTGCAGGCAACAATGCGTCCCTCCTGCTGTCGCGCGGCGCGAGCATCTACCTCACGAACATATTGGTCTTCGCTCTTTGGTACTGGGAGTGGGACAGGGGCGGTCCCGTCTCGAGAGCGCAGGGAAAACAACCTTATCCCGACTTTCTCTTCCCCCAGATGACACAACCCTCCCTTGCTCCTCCCAACTGGACTCCCACCTTCTTGGACTACCTCTACGTCTCGTTCACGAACGCGGCAGCATTCAGCCCTACCGACACGATGCCCCTGTCGCTGTGGGCGAAGATGCTCATGCTCCTCCAGTCGGCCATGGCGCTTCTCACAGTTGCGTTCGTCATAGCTAGAGCCGTCAACATTCTCAAGTAGGGAGATCTCCGACTCCGACGACGTCGGAGTCGGAACGTCTATAGATCACAGCTGCCGCCGAACGTTACCCTATTGCTTCGCGACGGACTGCGAGTCGGCCGCCTTGCCGGTCCTACGAGTAGAGAAGCCAGCGGGCCATTAACGCGACCTCCGGTGCCATTGCCTCGCAATACAGGTCCAAGAGGGCGTCCTGGAAGTCTCTCCCGTGGTTTACCGCCTCCGGCGTGAGGTGATGTGCCAGTTCGTGCAGAACCACGGTCTCTCTCATCGCCCAGGCGGCGTCGGGTATCGCGATCACGTCGGAGGTCTCCCAATGGGCCTTGGAAGTCCCCTTCCGCTCGCGAACCGCTACCGGCCGCACAGGCCATCGCATCGCTAAACCGTCGAGGTTGAGAACCTGGTCGCAGTAGCGCTGGACGGAGGCGATATCACCGAAGCGAACCTCTAACGGCAAGACCACTTTGGATGCCCCGACCGACACAGCCACAGGACCCGTAACTGGACTGTTGGCTTGGCCGATGAGGTCGCGCAGGGCTGACTCGGCTGCGTACACCCTCAAGCGCTCGGGATCAGCCGGCACCGAGTGCGCCTCGTGACCCGTGCAGTGCCTTGGGAGAGGACAGCACTGCGCCGTTTGCTGCAATCCGCCCAGCATGCACCGCCGCATTTGACAATGACGTGGCCTCGCGCCATTGAGAGCGAGTGGAAACCTTGGAACGGAAGAATCGCTCGACCTCAGCGGCCTTATCGACTAGGGCGAGCTGCGCACGGCCGTTTGTCACCTCGCTACTGCTCGCATCCAATTCCTGCCCCTCTGAACTTCCGGCCAGCGAAGCAGCATCCGGCACTTGGGCATCGGCCTTTTTGACCGTCGCTGCTCTCGCTTCGAAAAGTCTCCGTTCGATAGTCTCGGCATAGCTCTCCTGGAAAGAGATGCGCGCTTGGCGCGCGCCCACGGCGCGACGAAGTCCTGACCGGTCGGTGTAGGTCCCGGCACGCCACGTCCCGGCACGCAGGTAGGAATCGGAGGCGGTCACCATCTGCACCAACGTCGACGGGTACAGGCAGCGAAGCACGGCTATGTCGGTTTCGTACCCGTGGGCGAACACCCTGGTGTTATCTGCGGCTACGGTGACCCTCACGTCGTTTGGCCGGGCGACCGCCAGAAAGAGACGCACGTAGGTACGCAGGCCGACCTTGCGGGCGGGACCGATGTCCACCGCTTCGACGACAAGCACCCTGGGCCGTTCGTGAGCAGGCCGGTAGCTTCTGGCCACCTCCAAGTTGATAGCGGCAAGCGTGGCGAGGTGCTGGGCGCCCGCCATCAAAGCTTGAGCCTCGTGCGGCGAGTCGGTCGACTCCGCCTTGCGACACAAGGCAGCAATCCGCGCTACCACGTCATTCCGACTGGAACTCATCAAGATCTAGACGATTCCAGACGGATCAGACGGATGCGGCAACCACGCCCTTTCAGAGGAGCGGGCCCTCGAGGTTGACGACGATAGCCTCCTGGCTGCTCCTAGCCAGGACCACCACCGCTGGTTCTGTCGAAGGGTTCTCTTCGCGGTGCGCGGTGAAGGGCGGCACGAAGATGTAGTCGCCCGGTTCAGGCGTGAGCCGCACCTCCTGGCCACCGTCGGCGAACACGAAGACAGGGTGCCCCGAAACGACGTAGATCCCCGTCTCGGAGTCACCGTGGTGGTGGTTCTGCGACGCTGTCCGCGCGGCGACCGTGCTCTCGCCCATCCACACCCGCTTCGAACCAACAGTTCGAGCCGACACGGCCTCACGACGGACCATACCCGCCGACTGGCCTGTCTCCGCGGACAGATCCCCAGAAGGAATGCGGCGTAATGGGGAGTGCCAACCACCACCATCGCTATTGTCGTCGTCCACAGGTTGCCTCCTCGATTTCACTACCTATCCAACCATACGACCTCCCGTGGCGACGGGATAGAGTCGACGTCGTGGCCGAGCGACGGGGACCTTGGGTCCGACTCAGCTCCTCGGTGGTGCACACCAACTCCTGGTACTCGGTGCGACGCGACGAAGTCGTACGGCCCGACGGCACCCCCGGGGACTATTTCACCGTCGAGAGCTCACCCGCGTCATTTGTGGTCGCATTCGACGACATGGACCGCATCGCCATGGTCAGACTTTACAGATACACCGTCGAGCGCTGGTCGCTCGAAGTGCCGGCCGGGAGCTGTGAACCCGGCGAGACACCGCTTGACGCCGCCCGGCGAGAACTGGCGGAAGAGACCGGCCTTGCAGCCTCCGAATGGGGCTTTCTCGGCCTTCTCTACCCGGCCAACGGCCTGCTCCGCGAGGAGAATCACGTCTTCGTAGCTCACGGTCTAAGCAATGTTGGTAGCGACGAGAGAGCTGCGGAAGGCATCGAAGAGGTTCGCTTCGTGCCTGCCGACCGGGCCTGGGAGCTAGTCGCCCAGGGGGAGATAACCGACTCTCAGAGCGTCGCAGCCCTAGGGTTGGCCACCAATCTTTCCCCTCAGTAGCATATGCGTTCAGAGCCGATCAGGGACCTCCAGGGAAGACGCTCGAAAGGGACAAGGTGATGTCATGCGTGCAGCCTTCTACGACCGCACAGGCCCCGCCTCCGAAGTCCTGCAGGTAGACGAGATAGCCAAACCGGAACCCCGCGCAGGTGAGGTGCTAGTGCGGGTTGCGATTTCGGGCTTGAACCCCACCGATGTGAAAACTCGGAGTGGAATCACCCCTAGACCGATCAACGGCTTTCAGATACCTCACCAGGACGGATCAGGAACCATCGAGGCGGTCGGCGACGGCGTAGACGTGAAGCGCGTCGGTGAGCGGGTCTGGATGTGGATGGCGGCTGTTGACCGTTTCGGAACTGCCGCCCAATGGTGTGTACAGCCCGCCGAGCAGGCGACTCACCTCGACGACACGGGATCTGATGCCCTCGGTGCGTGTCTCGGCATCCCCGCGATGACAGCGCACAGATGTCTGTTCGCGGACGGTCCTCTCGACGGAGCCGCCGTCTTGGTCGCCGGGGGCGCAGGAGCGGTCGGCCACTACGCAATCGAACTTGCGAAGCGTGCTGGAGCTCGGGTTGCCACCACCGTCAGCAACGACGAGAAGGCCGGACTCGCCAAGGCAGCAGGAGCTGACCTCGTCGTCGACTACCGGCGCCGGGATGCCCTCGACGAGCTCAAGGACTTCTCCCCCGTCATGGATCGCATCGTCGAAGTCAATCTTCCCGCCAACGTTGACCTTGACCTCGCCTTGGCAGGTCCCTCGACGACCGTCGTGACCTACGCCGCTACGGGGACAGACCCGACCCTGCCGATCCGGCGCTGCATGACAGCGAACGTAAGTCTGCGGTTCGTGTTGCTCTACGGGGTTCCCCGGCCGGCCCTGCTCGCTGCGGCTTCCGACATCGGCATCGCCGTTAGCGAAAGGGCGCTCTCCGAGCTGCCCATTCACCGCTACACCCTTGACGAAATAGTCGCAGCGCATGAAGCCGTCGAGGCGGCGACGGTCGGCAAAGTCGTCGTCGTGCCCTGACGCTCCCAGACACCCTCGCCTGAAGGCACCGCGTTCCGGCGCTCACCCGAGATGACAAACGTGCATTGCGCCTCCAGGAGCGCTAGACAGGGACATGCAGATTGGTGTGATCTACCCCCAGACCGAACTGGCACCCGACCCCGCGACCCTTCGAGCGTACGCCAGCGAAGTCGAGCAGATGGGATACCGCCACATACTCGTCTACGACCACGTCCTCGGAGTCGACCCGATAGCGCACCAAGGCTGGGAAGGACCCTATGACGTCGATACACCGTTCCACGAGCCTTTCGTCATGTTCGGCTTCCTCGCCGCACTAACCAGCATCGAACTTGTCACTGGTATTGTCATCTCGCCACAACGCCAAACGGCATTGTTAGCAAAGCAGGCCGCCGAAGTGGACATCCTCGCCGAGGGCCGCTTCCGCCTTGGTGTCGGAGTGGGCTGGAACCGCGTCGAATACGAGTCACTCGGACAGGACTTCGCCACACGAGGACGTCGCGAGGAAGAGCAAGTTGACCTGCTTCGCCTGCTCTGGAGGCAGCGAACAGTCAACTTCGATGGCCGATTCGATCGTATCCGGGGTGCCGGGATCTGCCCCCGGCCTGTCCAACAGCCCATCCCGATATGGATGGGGGGCAGTTCTCGTGCCGCTTTCGAGCGCGTCGGGCGCTGCGCCGACGGATGGTTCCCGATGATGGCCCCCGGCGAGCGCCTCGAAGAAGCGCTTCGACTCATAGCGCACAGCGCACAGCAGGCGGACCGCGATCAAGCCACCATCGGTATGGAAGGCCGGATCCCCGCAGACGCCGACTCCTCGAGGTTCGCTGACAAATGGCGCGAAGCTGGTGCCACCCACGTCACAGTGGACACGATGAGGGCAGGCCACGCCGACCTCCGCTCCCACCTGTCGGCTTTGGAGCAGACGGCCCGGTCCCTCGAACTCAACCGGTAAGAGAAGGCCACTGCGAGCAATACCCTTCCGGATGCCTTTAGACCGGCCGGTTTTGACTCGAGAGCTCCCCCGATTCGGTCTCCGGCGGACACGTCGCCGGTAGCGTCCGTCCGACATGTTCCATCGTCTCGGTACTAGCCTCGTCGACGCTGATCCGCTCGGTGCTCCAAGAACGCGGACAGACGAGGAGATGAGATGACTGACGGCATATGCGATAGCCGATTTGCAGCGGTCCGAGACGCTTTGAGGGCGAACATCGACTCCGGCGACGAACTCGGAGCTTCGATCGCCTTGAACATCGACGGCGAGACGGTTGTGGACGTCTGGGGTGGCTTCCGTGACGCCGAGCACAGCGCACCGTGGGAACGAGACACCATCGTCAACGTGTGGTCGACTACCAAGACTGTCACCAGCATGGCAATGCTCATGCTTGCGTCACGCGGCGAGTTAGACCTCCATGCTCCCGTCGCACGATACTGGCCGGAGTTCTCGGCGGCAGGCAAGGAGCAGGTCGAGGTCCGCCACCTTATGTCCCACACGTCCGGTGTCTCAGGCCTCGACCAGCCGGCCACGGTCGAGGATCTCTACGACTGGGAGAAGTCGACGTCGAGGATGGCGGCCCAAACGCCTTGGTGGGAGCCGGGTACGGCTTCGGGGTATCACGCTCTCAACTTCGGCCACCTCCTCGGCGAAGTCCTACGGAGAGTCACCGGCAAAACACTCAAACAGTTCGTGGCTGAAGAAGTTGCCGGCCCACTCGGGGCGGATCTGCAGATCGGTGCCCGGCCAGCGGACACGCACCGCATCGCCCCTGTCGTTCCTCCGCCCCCACTGCCCATCGATTTCGACGCGATGGACCCGACGAGCCCAGCCGTGAGAACCTTCAGCGGTCCTCTCGTCGATGCGAATCCTGCTAACACCGCTGCGTGGCGCTCTGCCGACATTGGCGCTGCCAACGGGCACGCGAACGCCCGATCCGTTGCCCAAGTCCTTTCGGTCGTCACCCTGCAAAATCGACGCTTCCTGTCCACCGACGCCGTCGACTCGATCTTCGACGTGCAAGCAGACGGAATCGACCTCGTCCTCGGAGTTCCCCTTCGCTTCGGAATCGGCTTCGGGCTCGCCAAGCCCGAGACCATCCCTTACATTCCGGACGGACGGGTCTGCTTCTGGGGGGGCTGGGGAGGGTCGGTGATAATCATGGACTTGGAGCGTCGGATCACCTTCTCCTACATGATGAACAAGATGGCGCCAGGAATCATCGGCTCACCCCGGGCGGAAAGCTATTTGCGTGCCGCCTACGCCTCCTTAGGAGTAGAACTCCCCTACAAGGCGCCAGGCGACCCCTCGTAGGAGCCATGCAGCGCTGCGGTGCCAGTGTCGACCGTTCCTACCGCGTGGCCCTACAAGTACACTTCCTAGCATATATCTAGCAATATTGCGGAAAACTTGTACTTTAGATCACTACACAGTAGAGTAGCGAGAGATCGGAGAGGCCAATCTGAGGGAGGACGCCTGGTCGCTCCAGCAGGGCTCGGGAGGAGACAGCGATGTTCAGCCGGGTGATCACCTCGATTAGGACAAATCCTCGCGTCGGTGTCGCAATGGCCGCAGCAGCTGCGGTCTTGGTCGCCGTGCTGGCGATAGTGGCGGCAACAGGCTCGGGGGTCAAAGCACGCAACTCGGTGTCGACTTCTTCGGCCGCTACGACAGGGGCTCGTGGTAGCGCGGCTGCGTCGTCCACGCTGCCGAGCACCAAGTCAGCGACGACAGCGACGAGTCATCAGTCGACGCCGAGCGCGCCAACGCCTGCGAGTACGAATCCGTCCGCACCGACATCATCAGTAGTAACCCCGGTTTCCGAGGGAACTTCCCCCCCGACTACTGGGGTGACTTACGAAGACGGCACTTCGATCTCTTTCGCCCATAGCGTTTCCGGCCTCAACATCAACTCTTCCGCCCTGGTGGATCCTAATGGGGGATCCATCCCCCCTGGCAGCGCGACGATGCTTGACAATCCGAATCTAAATGGCGCCCCGGGCGCGATTGCAGAGGTGACGCAACTCAACACCGCTTCCGGGCCCGCTTTCAACGACCCTGTCGCTTTGTATTACGACTACTTCGGAGCTTGTCAAACTGGCTGCCAAGGACATTGGTGGATCGTGGACGCCAACCACAACCCACTCCCGACGAGTCTTTTGACATTTGATGTGGGAGTTCTTACCGGTCGGCCGTCCTCGGAGGCATTCTCGTTGAGCGTCCCAAGAACGCAGGCACAGAACTACTACTGCTTCGGAAGCTACCCTTCGGACGCTGTGATAACGCCGGTAGCGGACCCCTATTTAGGCGCCCAGTCCCGCGGGCCGATTGTAATGCCCGGCGGGTTCGTCGGCGTTTGGAACTTGAGGAACAGCGTCTGCGCATTCCACGAGAACTCGGCTACGATGACTGCGGGCGAAGGATTCAACGTTTGGTTCCCGACAACTGGCGAACACCACGCAACGCTGAGCGCAACGAGGTTGTCGTCGTCTCTGACACCCCCTACGAACACTTTTACGAACCAACCGGCAGACGCAGCATTCGTTACCGCGACCTACAATTCCCCGGTCTACTACTCGCACGCTGTCTGCGCTACCTTCGGCGGCGTCGGTGAGTGGAGCTTCACGCCATGCAGTCAGGGTGGTATCAACTTGTACGTGTTCCCGTCCGGCCTCGTATTGAATGTAGCACAGATACCCTGATTTCATCGGATGGCATAGCACCGCAAGGCATCCGATGCGCCAGCGACCTGACAGTCAGCCCTTGCCGCTACAGTAGCTGAGATGCTGGTGTCGTTCTCAATCTCGGATTACTACGCCGTACGTCAGCCGGCCGCGATTTCACTTAAAGCGACACCGGTATCGGAATCCGAGTGGGTTCGACAAGTGGCAACCGGCGTTGGGACCAAGCCGGAGTATTTGCTGTGCGTAGCGTGTCTTTTCGGTCCGAACGGCAGCGGTAAGACGACAATGCTGCGGGCGCTGGGAGAACTTCGAAGCCTCATCGTCAGTTCCGCCAAGTGGGGCTTGCCACCGACCTATGAACGTCCCCCAGCTGATCACCCTCGGATCGAATCAGGCACCTTCGAGGTCGAGTTCCTTATGGCACATGGACGTACCAGTCTTAAGATTGAGATCAGCGAGGGGCGGATCGTCAACGAAGAGGTACACGTTCGCCAAAAGCGCCGGTCCGTGCTCCTATACCGGCGCAGCCCATCCGGGCTGGAGGCCGGCACGAGCATCCGCAGCCATGCCGCGCAACTTTCGTTGGTGCCGGAGCAGATTTCCCTTGTGGGCTACCTCGCGGGGCTTCGCAACCCGCTCGCACTAGACGTGGTCAACTGGTTCGTCCGCAACCTGCGATTCGCGGAGGAGTCCAACCGCGTCGAGCGCTGGGCGCTTACATCACGACTTTTACACCAGGAACATACGGGCTTGTTGGTCCGCCATCTGCTGGCCGGCGCCGGTCTCGGCATTGTCGACGTCATCGCAGAAGAAGTCGGGCCTCGACGCCAGACTGAGCTCGCTACCCTCGCCGACAGCTGGCGGGATAGTCCGATGTCGAAAGCCGAGACCAACGCCTCTGGCGCATTCTCCAACAGCTTCGCAATGACTCTGTTGCACGACTTCCACGGGTCAGTTAGGCCGCTACCGCTCGACGAGGAGTCGGCGGGTACCCACGCGTGGCTCGGAGCGGTCGGTATCATCGTCGATACGCTTCTTTCGGGATCAGTCCTTCTCGCAGACGAGATCGAGTCGAGTTTGCATCCCAGCCTCGTGCGCTCTGTGATCATGCTCTTCCAATCCAAGAAGACCAATCCGCTTGGAGCTCAGCTTCTTACCAACTCCCATGACGTATCGTTGCTCGACCACAGCGACGAATCCCGTTCTTTGGGTCGGGATCAGATCTGGCTGTGCGAGCGCAACGCTACCGGGGGAGTCGAGGCAAACCAGCTTTCGTCGTTCGCCGTCCGGAAAGGTGAAGCTGTCGGTCGGCGCTACCTGGAGGGCGCCTATGGAGCAGTACCCATCACACGGATCTCGGAGGCGGTCGTCGCTGATCTCGTTTCGGGAATCGTGTATACCAGCAGACGGTAGAGCTCTTCGGTATACCGGCCTCGCCGACGTGACGCAGCCACCGCTTGCTCGTCCGGCGCATGCAGATGGGCTCCTGCGATCACGACCCGGTCCCGCCCATGGTCAACGTACTGGTCGAGATGACAAAACGGGGATCTTCTAAGCTAAGGCGACGTGATAGCCGACTCGGGATACGCCCATCGGCTGCCCGCTCACTTCGCCCTGCCACTGCAGCCTGCGCACCTTAGTAATAGACCTGCACCCCTCCGACCGCGGCACCCAAGGCACCCATGCCGGGGCGATCCGTCAAAACGGCAACCTCTACTGCCCATCGACCCCCACCGCGCTGTTCGACATCGGCCCTCTTGCCCGAGGGGCCAGCACCGAAGAGACCGCCGCCCACGACCAGCACGCAGAAGAGTTCGCCTCCTACAAGCTTGGACGGGTGACCGCTAACGACAAAGACGGCTACCACCGCGTCGCCTGCCCCGCCGTGGCGAGCAAGGTCTGCTGCCCACTGCTGCATCCCCCCATGACCCTCGACTACACCCGGGCCGAGGTCCTCACCCCACTCAGCCACCCGCCCACCTGCTGCACCCAGGCCACCATCACCGTCCCGCCCGCCGTCAACGCCAAAACTGTTCAACGCCACGACTACCCGGAAAAGTCCTATCGCCCCTCCTACGCCCGGCGATCCGCCGCCGAACGAGCCAACGCCCGGATCAAAGACCGCGCAACCATCGACATAGCACGCGGCTGGTGCCGGCTCATGGGACTCACCCCCACAACCCTGCTCCTCACTGCGCCCTCGTCGTGCGCAACCTTGCAGTCGCCGACGCGTTCAACGAACGCCAAGCCGACAACGCACGCCGTGTCGCAGCGGGACTCGCTCCACGGACCCGCCGGCCGTGCCGCCGCCGAAAGTTGAAGTCCCTCTGGGCGCGGAATCGTGAGCCGCGACTCCCGGCGAAGAGCTGGCACTGCTACGCGGCGTCGACCTCAGCCTCGCCGCGATCGAGTCTGTGGTCGCTGAACTCTCCACGGGCGTT
>JAKBBS010000094.1 GCA_021808425.1 Actinomycetes bacterium | reverse complement strand
ACATCCTCGCGTTGCCGCGGATCCAACAATCAAGTGTGGACCTTGCCCGTATCCGTGTTGGGGAACACCCCCGCTAATCCGTCACGAACGAACCGTCGGTGCTCAACACTTCCCGTACCACCGGCCGTCATCGGTGGATGGAGTTTTATACCGTGGCGGTTTGGCTGCCGGGACCGTCCTTCTCGCGAGGGACAGGGGCTCTCCCGCGATTTTCGCCCAGGTTCTTATCTGGCCGATGATCGACGACCGCAACGACACTTTCTCCGCCCAGCAGATGGAAGGGATCGGCATATGGGACTTGCACGCGAACGAGGCTGGGTGGACGGCAATGCTGGGCGAACGGCGCGGCAGCGAAGCAGTGTCCATCTACGCTGCGCCCGCCCGAGCCGAGGACCTCACTGGTCTGCCTCCGGCCTACATAGAGTGCACCTCCGTGGAGACCTTCCGGGACGAGGACGTGGCGTACGCCAACCGCATCTGGCAGGCCGGCGGCGTATGCGACTTGCACGTGTGGGCTGGCGGCTTTCATGGCGTCGAGGGCATGGTCCCCGACTCGGCCATCTCCGTCGCCATGCGCCAGACGCGGATCAACTTCCTGGAACGGATCCTACGAACCCACTACTAAAAATAACCCTAACCAAGTAATCAGTGCCCCGGCCACTGTAGAGGACCACTGCCTAGCCCGTGTTGTCGAGGCTGCTTCCTTGGGGTAGGTCAGGAGCTAGCCGCCGGGCTGCCCGCACGGCTGTGGCATCTTTTCGCATTTATGCCGCTCCCGCAGGGGCAGGGTCCATTGCGGGATGCTCGAGCGATCATGGCGGTGACGTCCGAAGCGGGACGGCCCGCGCGTATCAGGTCCGCCATGAGCCGCATGGGCCCATCGACGTGGTGGAAGAAGTGTTTGTATCCCTCGCAGAGATAGTTGAGGCCAGGTTCGCCGTCGGGGGAGGGGAGAAACCGGTTTTTGGGGCACTCGCCTTGGCACGCGAAGCGAACGTCGCAGCGCCGGCAGTATTGCGGGAGCGTGTCTCTTTTTGACGTTCCGAAGGAGCGTTGTTTCTCGGAGGCGAGTAGTTCGAGTAGGTGGGTGTCTTGTATGTTGCCGAGGAGGTGTGCTGGGTCGACGAAATGGTCGCAGGAGTAGACGTCGCCGTTGTGTTCTAGCGCGACGGCGTCTCCGCAGGTTTCGGAGAACACGCACATTCCTGGTGGGGCGCCGATCCACGCGGCTAGCGTTGCGTCGAAGTACTGTACGAATACTGTGCCGACGTCGCGCATGAGCCATTCGTCGAAGACGGCCGAGAGGAACTGGCCCCAACCCGTCGGTGTCACCGAGCGGCTGGTTACGGCGGTGGGGTCGGTCGTGTCAGCGGCCCTCTCGACGATCGGTATGAGCTGTATGAATGTAGCAGCGCAGGTGTCGCGAAGGTAGCGGTATACGTCGATGGGGCGGGACGCGTTTGCTGAGTGAACGGTACATAGGACGTTGTATTCGACGTTGTGTTTGCGCAGGAGGTCGAGTCCTGCGATGACTCTGTTCGAGGTGGGTCGCCCGCGTTTGTCGATGCGGTACGCGTCGTGGAGGTCGGGTGGCCCGTCGATGCTGACCCCGACAAGGAAGCGTTCCTCGGCTAGGAAGGAAGCCCAGTCGTCTGTTAGGAGTGTGGCGTTCGTCTGGATAGTGTGGTTGACGCGCTGACCCGCTCGCCTATGGCGTTTGGTGGCCTTCACGACTTCTTTGAAAAAGGGGAGTCCTATGAGTGTCGGCTCGCCTCCCTGCCAGGCGACGGTGACGTCGGTGGTTTGTTGGGATTCCATGAGCTGCTTGACGTAGGTTTCCATCAATTCGACGCTCATACGGAAACGGCTTCCCTGGTATAGCGATTCCTTGGACAGGTAGAAGCAGTAGGTGCAGTCCAGGTTGCAGATCGCTCCTGTCGGCTTGGCCATCACATGAAATCCGGGGGGCGCGGTGAGCGGCCGTGTCTCGGGGATGCGCGGCCCGTCCGGCAACGATGATCTCGCTGCGGTCCTTCGAATCGTCACGGGGGTGGAAGTCATTCGACTGGGCGACAGTCGCTGCAGGACGTGGAATCTGATCCGAGGGAGTCGAGCACCTGTGCACGCCTTGGGGCTGTGGAGGCGCCATGCGCTGTCGTGGCGATGCTCGCGGCGGTAACTCCTACTCGGGCGGCGTCGTGTAGGCAGCTTGCGAAGGCGAGCTCGGCGGCGAGGGCTCCGTTGAACACGTCGCCGGCTCCGGTAGCGTCTACGGCGGCTACGGGCGGGGCGCTTATGCGAGTGCGGGTCTTCTCGGTTAGGACAAGAGCGCCGGCGGGGCCTAACGTGACGAGGACGGCTTTGGCGCCGGTATCGAGGAGCTTGTCGATGGACGCCTGGTCGTCGCTCCATGCGTCGCGGCCAATCAGCGCGGCGGCTTCGATCTCGTTGGGGGTGAGGACGTCGACCCGGCGGATCAGGTCATAAGGCATCGCCTGGAAGGGAGCGGGATTTACGATCAGGGTCCATCCCCGCTCGGCGGCGACTTCGCTCGCAGCGATTACGGCGTCGAGAGGTATCTCGAGGCTGGCAAGGACGACAACGTTGCCGCTGTCGGCTGCCGCCACGGGCAGGCAGCGGCGTACCATTGGACCGTCGAGGGTAGCGTTCGCTCCTTGGGCCACGACGATCTGATTCTGGGCGTGCCTGTCGACGCAGATCAACGCGACCCCGGTCCGTGTGCTGGCGGTGAAGGTGACGCCGGCGGTGTCTATTCCTTCCTTGTTCAGGAAGGCGACTGCCTCGCGGCCTTCGTCGTCGTCGCCGACGGCGGCGATGATGGCGGTGGTCGCCCCGAGGCGGCTCGCTGCTGTCGCCTGGTTGGCGCCTTTGCCCCCAAGAGAGCGGCGAAAGTCCCGTCCGAGCACCGTTTCGCCGGGCTTGGGCAGAGCGGCAACCTCCACGGCCATGTCGATGTTGACGGAGCCGACCACGATGACCCGGGGGTCTCTACCGCGGCCGATGCGTTCTGGCGTGGTGCTCACACCGGCGCCTCCACGCTAGGCCAGTCGTCTCGGCGGGGCGGCCGCGCGGCGTAAAGGGAGTGGATGAGTTCGTCGCGAATCTTGCGATGCCCGCTCGAGCCCCACAGGTTTCGCAGCTCGCCCGGGTCGTTGCGGAGATCGTAGAGCTCACCTTCATCGCCTCGGTAGTGGTATGGGGACGGTGCTCCTACGGTGTAGCCGGGAATGTCGATTCGGTTGCCACCGCTGTCGATCGTGGTCTTTTCATAGACGGTGCAGTTGTAGCCGTTCAGGTGGATCGTGCGGAGGTGCAAGCCGACGTTCGAGTTGGGGCTGTCGTATTCGGTGAGCAGCGGCAGGGCCGTTTCGGGCTCTTCGAGGGGGAGAGGTACGGCTTCCATCCATTCGGGGATGTCGAGCTCGGCGGCCGTGCAGATCGTCGCTGCAATGTCCATCATCCTGACAGGTGTTTGTATGACCGTGCTCGGCGCCGTCCGGCTGGTTGGAGCGGGGAGCCAGATGAGCGGGACTTTCATAAGAGCGTCGCAGTGGAACGGGCCTTTGAATAGTAGGCCGAACTCCCCCTGGAACTCGCCGTGGTCTGACGTGAAGATAATGTCGGTGTTCGCATCACAGCCGCGGGCTTTGAGGTTCGACAGGAGACGGCCGACCCCGTCGTCTATGAGCTCTACTTCCACGTCGACTGCGGCGGAGATCTCTCTCAGCTGCTCGGGGGTGAGCCGGCTGGCGGACCAATCGCCGCGGCTGCACTCGTTCTTGAAGGTCCCGTTCCAATACCCGGTCCAGTGCGCCGGCTTCCCTTTGAGCGCTTGGGCCGCCTGTTCGGGCGAACCGGGGTAGAACGCAGGAAGCGGACGTTGCCGCCACGGGACCCTTTTGAGCGCGTCTCTTGGCGGGTCCCACGGGTGATGCGGATCGGGGTAGCTGACCCAGAGGAACCAGGGGCCAGCGCCGTGGGGTTGGCGGTCCATGAACCGGATCGCCTCGTCGGTGACCCACGCCGTGTGATGCAACTCGGTCGGGATGAGATTCTCCACCAGGTCCGGCGCGCCTGTGGCCTCGCTGAAGCCTCTAGTCGGGTGGGATCCGCGGGCAGCTAGGTTCAGGTAAGCGTCGCTCCACTCTGGATGCTCGGCCGCCAGCCACTTTCCGTAATGGCCGTCGGAGCCGCCATGGCCGGCGAAGGCCACATATTCGAATCCCCGGTACGGGCCGCTGCTGCCTTGGGCTGCAATCCGGTTCTCGGCGAATCTCAGGCTCGGATCCCACGTGGGTTCGAAGTGGGCTTTTCCGATCAGCCCGGTGCGGTAGCCGGCGGCCGTCGCGAGATGCTCCGCGATCGACGGAGCCCGTGCGGGCAGCGGGACCCCTATGCCCCACGAGCCGTGGGTGCGGGGATGCTGGCCTGTTAGGAGGCTCGACCGGGAAGGGGTGCACGTCACGTTGGAGACGTGCGCCCTCTCGTAGCGGACGCCTTCGTGGGCGAGGCCGTCCAGGTGAGGTGTCGACACCACAGTGTTACCGGTCGCCCCGAGGGCGTCGTGACGCATCTGGTCCACTGTGATCAGCAGCACGTTGCGCCTAGTCACTTGACGATCCTCGTCGGGCCCACTTGTTATTGCTGGACGCATCCAGCTCTGCGGGGGTTTCGTGGTTGCGGCTTGAAGCGAGTTGTTCCAGCCACAGGGGATGTTCATAGAGGGGATGTTCGTGTTCGCAGCGCCAATCCTCCTCCGTATTGTGGGCTGCCAGGTCTCGAACGCGTAGACCCGAAACGGAGGGATCCTCGTAACGATCGAAGAAGGCTGTCAGCCTGTCCCGCAAACCTTCGAGTACAGGTCGGTAAGCCGCGATGGTCGCGACGTTGGAGGTTTCCCGCGGGTCGTCGACCAAGTCGAACAGTTGATCGGATCCGCGGCCGTAGCGCATGATCAACTTGAACCGTCCGCTGCGTGCCATCCGCAGATCGCCGTACTCGCCGAAGACGGTGTCCGGCCAGTCGGCGAGAGCCTCGCCTCGACACAGCCCGAGGAAGGACCTTCCGGGCAGGAGTTCCAACTCGTCCGGTCCAGGGGTAATCCCGGCGACGTCCAGCAAGGTGAGGTGTAAGTCGCAGTGCGTCACCGGCTCGGCTCGTGTCAGGCCGGTGAGCGTTCGCCCGGGTGCCTTGATCAGCATGGGGACTCTGATCGATTCCTCAACCATGTTGTAGGGATGGGTTGCGTTACCTTTGCCCCAGATGCCGTGGTGGCCGGCGTTGAGTCCGTGGTCCGACGTGTAGACGACGACGGTATCCTCGGCGATGCCCTGACTGTCGAGTTCGTCCAGTATCCGCCCGAGCTGCTCGTCGATCTCAGTCACCGCAGCGTAGTACTGCGCTAAGGCTTCGGTGGCGTTGTCGCGGGTGACGTAACGCGCTTCGGAGGTCATGCTGCCGAACGGGTACGCGGTATCGGACGGTATGTCATCGAAGGAGCACTTGCGGTACAACTCCACGAGTCGCTCGGCGTGCCCGAACCACGGACTGTGAGTGGCGAAGAAGCCGACTGTCAGGAAAAACGGAACGGTTTGAGTCCGCTGGCGAAGGAAATGTACGGCGTGGTCGGCGATGCTGTGGCGGTTGTAGTCGGAGTCGAGGGGGGCCTTCTCCCACGGCGATTCGTAGCCTTCAGCGCCGGGCAACGGCCCCGACTTGACGTACCAGTAGTCGAAGCCCGCAGGTCGATGCACTGAGTCCCCCAGATGCCACTTGCCGACCAGGCCAGTCGTGTACCCCTCCGAGTGGAAGCGGTCGGCGAGCGTCGTGTGGTCGTTCATCCAAGGCCTGGCCGCCGCTTCTGCGACTGCGTCGCCGAGATAGTCGTGCAATCCGTGCTGGGATGGGATCTTGCCGGTCCAAAGCGAGGCGCGTGCGGGGGAGCAGACGGGGCTCGGGGTGAACGCGTTGGCCATCCGCACGCCGGTCGACGCGAGGTGGTCCATCGATGCGCTGCGAACCTCGCTGTTTCCGTAGCACCCCAACGCCCATTGGGCGTGATCATCTGTGAGCACCAGGAGCACGTTGGGACGTTTCGTTGCTGAGTCTCGCTTGGGCATCGCTTGGTCGCCACGGTCCTCTCTTCTTCGGGAAACGTGTTGACACGCTTCGGTCCCCGTGGTTCAATGTTAGAGGTTGGACGTCTAGATGTCCAATGATGATCGCTGCTTTAGGGAGGGTGAGCGTGCCAAGGAAGAGTCCGCTGTCGGCCGAGGTGGCAGGCGACGTGCGCGCCCTGATCGCCACGGAGATGGCCGAGGATGGCCGCCTGCCCTCCGAAACTGACCTTGCCAAAAGGCTCGGCGTTAGCCGCACCACAGTGCGGGAGGCATTGTGGCTGCTTTGGAGCGAGGGCTTGCTCACCCGGCAGTGGGGTGTCGGGACCTTCGTGCGCGGTCAGAAGCCGCAAGGTATCGAAATAGGCCATAACCCGAGGGCAGTGCTTCGTGACGTGATCGCAGGGGCTGGCTACGACCCTTCGATTAGCAGCGCTGTGATAGAGCAGTGCCCGTGTCCGGCGGAGGCTGCGGTTGCGCTCAACCTCGACGAGGGCCAGTCTGTCTGGTTCCTGGACCGGACTTTCGCCGCAGACGGACATCCCGTGGTGCGTTTTTGGGATTGGATCCCGCTGGTCGTCAATGGTCGGCGGATCGATCCGACCATCACAAAGGACGTTGAGCACGACTTGCTCGGCTTTCTCGTTGACAGCGCCGGATGTCGCATCTTGCGGATGGAGGCGCACCTTCGCGCCGTGGCCCTTACGGAGGACCTCGCCGAGACACTGCGCCGGGCGGTCGGCACCCCGATAATCGCGGCGATCCAACTCTGTTACGACGACCGGGACCGGGCGGTCGTGTACTCGCAGAACTTCTATACGACCGACGTAGTGCCGATGCGTCTCCTCCGCAACCTTCACCACTAATCACCCCGAGAATTCCGGGGAGGAGAGCCGTATCATGCAAGGCGAACAGGACGTTGTTCACATGCCATCCCAGCAGCGGACCGAGCGCGAAGCCTTCCAGGGTGTGATCGCCGCCACCGTCGCCGAATCGACGCCGTGGTGGCCCGCCGAGGTGCCCACAGGCGGCCGAGCCCCGAATGTGGTGGTCGTCGTTTTCGACGACACAGGCTGGTCCGACTTCGGCTGCTTCGGTTCTGAGATAACGACGTCCACCGTCGACCGTCTCGCGACCGGCGGTGTGCGCTACAACTCGTTCCACGTGACGCCGCTGTGCTCACCGACGCGGGCGTGCCTTCTGACCGGACGGAACCACCACCGGATCGGGATGCGATTCTTGGCTGTCGCCGACACAGGCTTCCCGAACTCGCGGGCCAGAATCGCGGACGGAACGCCGACGTTGCCAGGGATTCTGCGTGGCGCCGGCTACGGAACCTATCTTGCAGGCAAGTGGCATCTTGCGCCACAGCACGAGATCACCCCGGCCGGCCCATATCGTAGCTGGCCGCTTTCCCTCGGATTCGACCGATTCTACGGGTTCATGACCGGGGCTTCCGACCAGTACGCGCCGGAAATGTATCGCGACAACTCGCCGGTGACGACGAACGCCAACGGGGACGGCTCTTACCATGTCAGCGCGGACCTCGTCGACCAATCGATCGGCTTCCTGCGCGACCACATCAGCTTTCGACCAGGCGCGCCGTTCTTCTTGGAACTGGCATTCGGGGCGACGCATGCACCGTTCCAGGCGCCGGCGGAATACGTAGAGAAATACCAGGCGATGTTCGCGTCGGGGTGGGACGAGACTCGCAAAGCCCGCCTACAACGCCAGCTGGATCTCGGAATAGTCCCGGCGGGGACCCAGCTCACCGAAGCGGACCCTGAAGTGCCGCGATGGAGCGATTTGAGCGATGTCGAGCAGCGGCTAGCAGCCCGACTGCAGGCCGCGTACGCGGGTTTCTTGGACTACACGGACGTCCAGCTGGGGCGGCTGGTCGATTGGCTGGATGAGATGTCTCTACTCGACAACACGATCGTCGTTGTTCTTTCCGACAACGGGGCGGCAGGAGACGGCGGCCGTGTCGGGGCTACCAGTGTCGTTGCGCCCTACAACGGCTACAGGCTCCCGGTGCAAGACGAAGCCGCCAACATGGCGGCCGTCGGCGGCCCGAACGGTCCGTCGCACTACGCCACCGGCTGGGCCATGGCCGGCAACACGCCTTTCCGGCTCTACAAGCAGTACGTCGATCTCGGCGGTATTCGAGCGCCTCTCATAGTGAGCTGGCCGAACGGGATCTCGGAACGTGGGGCTGTGCGGACCGGTTTCTCCCACGTAACCGACATAGCTCCGACGATTGTCGAAGCTGCGTTCGCAGCAAACACCAGCGGTCGTCGCGGAGAAGGCGAGCGCCGCGATTCGGACTTCGACGGGGTGTCCCTGCTCGCCAATGTCGTCGGAAGCGACCCGGACTTCGCCTCGAGGGACCGGACGCAGTACTTCGAGATGGTCGGCCACCGGGCGATCTGGAGCAACGGCTGGAAGGCGGTCACACGCCACGTCCCCGGGCGGCCCTACGACGACGACGTCTGGCGTCTCTATGACACGTCGAACGATTTCGCTGAGGCGAACGACGTGTCCGATAAGAACCCGGCGATCCTCGAGGATCTCAAAAGGCGGTGGGCGGTCGAGGCGGACCGCAACAACGTCTTCCCGCTCGACGACCGCCCCCTCAAAGCGATGCTCCGCATGCGCGGCGCGGCCCGCCATTCGCGGGTGTCGTGGCGCGTCTATCCCGGTACGAGCCACGTGCCCTTCGCTACCGGCGCGACTGGAACGGACCGCAGTGTCCGTCTCCGGGCCGAACTCGCCTGCCGTTACGCTCGCGACGAAGGAGTCCTAGTAGCGAGCGGCACCTCCTACGGGGGATACGTCCTCTACATCCTCGACGGGAGGCTCCACTATGAGCACCTGCTCCTTGGACAGCGAACCACCTGCTCGTCGCCCAGGATGGTCGGCACGGGGGACCTCGTGGTCGGCTTTGACTTGGACGTCGCCGATGACCGCTCCGGCCGGGTCCGCCTCGTCATAGGCTCAGGCCACGTTGCCGACGCGGTGATACCCGCGACGGCGTCCCAGCCGGCGTTCTTCGGGTTAGACGTCGGTCGCGATCCCGTATCTCGCGTGTCGAGCGTTTACGCGTCGCGCGGCGATTTTGCCTATCCGATCGGAGGGATACGGGTCGTCACTTTGGACTTCGTCACTCCCGGAGCAGACGACGCTGTCCTGGCCGCTCAGATCGAGGCCACGCAATGAGTGCCAGCGGGGCGAGCGAAACGATGGGAAGCGGCTTCGACGGACGAGGCGTGCCCCGCGATGCGGACCGTAGATTCGTCGGCGGTCGCAATCCATCGAACTCCCGTGGTGCCCCGATCGAAATCTCACGGGTCAGCAAGGTCTTCCCTGCGGGACGAGGCCAGAAGGTCGCCGCGCTGCAAGACGTCACCGTCAGCGTCGCGCGCGGCGAATTCTTGTCGCTCATCGGCCCATCGGGATGCGGCAAGAGCACCCTGCTACGTCTCGTGTGCGGTCTCGCCGAGCCGACCTCGGGGACCGTCGAAATCGGTGGGGAGCCGCCCAAAGCCATGACGGGGCGCCATCAGCTCGGAGTCGCGTTTCAAGATCACGCCCTTCTCCCCTGGGCCACAGTCGAGCAGAACCTCGCTCTCCCATTCCAGCTTGCACATCGGCCGGTGGATCGTCAGCGGATCAAGGAGCTGGTTAGCTTGACGGGACTCGAGGGATTCGAATCCTCACGGCCCAAAGCCCTCTCGGGGGGCATGCGCCAGCGGGTCTCACTCGCCCGATCGCTTATCCTGACACCGCAGGTGCTGCTCCTCGACGAGCCGTTCGGTTCGCTCGACGCGATAACCCGCCGCCGGCTGAACTTCGAGCTCGCGGACATCTGGGCTAGCGCAGGCGTTACGACGGTGCTAGTAACGCACTCCGTCGACGAGGCTGTCCTTTTAAGCAATCGCGTAGCGGTAATGAGTGCACGGCCAGGAAGGATCGACGAGATCGTTGATGTCGACCTGCCGTTTCCCCGCACCCGCGACACCCTGCGTGACAGTGGCTTTCTGGCGCTTGAAGAGAGACTCGAGTCGAAGCTCATGGAGTCACACCGGTGAAAGGATCCATGTCGCGCGTGGCGCAGTATCTCGTCGGCACCGCAGTACTGCTGGCCTTGTGGCAAGTCAGCGGTCAACGGAAGTTGTTCGGGCCGGCGTGGCCTCCACTTTCGAAGGTCTTGAGTGATCTGGCTGGATCGGGGCGCCAGCCCATAGTCTCTGCTTTGCACGCGACTGGAGTCTCGGCAGCTGAAGGCCTCCTTATCGGTGTGTGTGCCGGGCTGGGGATGGCGGTCCTGCATCAAGTCGTCTACTTCACCCGCCCGGGACTTGACCGGGCAAGCGCCGCGTTGCACGCGATACCCGGCATCGGGATAGCCCCGGTCCTCGTTCTTGTATTGGGCCGGTCCACGGCCCCGGCGGCCGTCGCTGCGATAGGCTCCGTCTTCCCGGTTTATGTGACAGTGACGGCCGCACTAGACGGCGTGGAAGCCGCTCACAGTGACCTGTTCAAGGTTCTCGGCGGGGACCGGTGGCAGAGGCTATGGCGCCTGCAGCTACCCACCGCAGGCCCGGGCCTACTCGACGCGCTGCGCCTCGCCGCTCCCGCAGCGGTCCTCGGAGCGGTCCTCGGCGAGTGGTTCGGCGCGCCTCGCGGTCTTGGCATCGTCATCTTGAGCTCCTCGCAGAACTATCAGATCGTCCAAATGTGGGCCGCCGCCCTCGCCACCACGCTTCTTTGCCTGGCGGCGTTCGCGGCGGCGTCAGGACTTCAAGTCGCAGCAACGCGGCGCCTCACATGATCAGCATTACAAACGCCATCAGCCGGATAGCGCTTCGCTGGTGGACCGTCGCGCTATTGGTGGGTGTATGGGAGATCGCTACGGTAGCCGGTCACCTGCACTCGCAGATCGTCCCGAGCCCCTACACCGTCGCACGGCGACTTGTGTCCAGCCCCGGCATCTACGGAGGCCCCCTCGGCGATACAGCCCTAACCGCTGGCGTAGGGCTCGTAGCCGGCGTGGCCGCCGGCCTGTTCGTCGCGTGCGCGTCGTGGTTCGCTCCCCTCGTCGCAGGAGTTCTGACCCCGCTCGCCGTGATAGTCCGCTCCCTTCCCTTCGTGGCCCTCGTGCCGATCCTGGCCTTAGTCCTTGGCTACGGAACGGTCAGTGCAGTCACCATATGCGGCGTCGTCTGCTTCTTCCCGACCTACGTCCTGGTTTCGAGCGGGCTTCGCCAACTCCCGGCCGGCGCGTCGGCGTACTTCGCAGTGGCTGGGTCCTCGCGATGGCAGCGGTTCCACCGCCTCGCCCTCCCTGCAGCAGCCACGGCCCTCATGACGTCCGTGAGAATATCCGCGGCGACATCCATCGCGGCCGCACTTGTAGCCGAGTTTCTCATGGGGACCCCTGGCCTAGCCTTCTTGCTCGAAACGTCGCTCAACGATCTTGACGTCGTAGGCGTGTGGGCCGCGTCAGTTGTAGCCGTGGCCGCCGCGCTCATCGCATTCCTCATCGCATCCCGCTTGGAGGACGCCGTGAGAAACCGATGGGCTTGACCCGAAGCCGTTCACAAACACAGCTGCCAATCGAGAGCACAGCGCTTCGGGTGCAGCAGATCCCGAACATACGAGACAAGGAGAAGAAGTGAGAACAAACGTAGGAGAATCAGAGAAACATTCAGTGCCCGGCTCATTGACCGGTCTTTCGTTGTCGCGGCGACGTTTCCTTGCCGCCGCGGCAGGAGCAGCAGGCTCGGCGGCGCTAGCGGCCTGCGGAACCAGCAAGAGCTCCAGCTCAAACAACACGAAGACATCGACGTCGGCGGCGGCGCTCGACCTGACACTCGCGTTCTCGTTCCTGGAGAACGTTGAATACGCGGGATGGTACCTGGGACGATCTGACGGCTACTTCTCCCAGAGGGGCCTCAACGTCAAGTTCCTAGGAGGCGGTCCGAACTCGCCCGCGCCGGAAACCCAGCTGCAGGCCGGCGTCGCTCAGGTCGTGCTTGAAGCAAACACTGTCCGACTGTTCTCCGCCATCGCCAAGAAGCAGCCATTACAGATACTCGCCCAGGACTTCCAGGTGTCACCGAACGGGCTCCTGTCCCTGGCGCGCCGGCCCGTAAGCACCCCGGCGGAACTGAAAGGGGCGAGGATAATCGCGGCCGCCTCCAATCGGCAGAGCATGGGTGTGCTTATGAAACTCAACGGTGTCACCGACTACAAGTTCGTGCCGGGAGGATCGTCGGTCGACAGCCTCATCGCCGGCCAAGGAGACGCCCTTCTGGCCTTCGCGCAAAACCAGCCGATAATCTTGGAGACGCAGTACAACATGAAACCTGGTAAGGACTTCTTTTTCGTACCGTTCTCCGATCTCAACTACTACTTGCTCTCTGACGTCCTAGTTACCACCAAAAGCTACGCTACGGCGCACAGAGCGGCGGTCGTAGACCTCCTCGCTGGTGCATTGCAGGGCTGGCAGAGCGATCTGAAGAATCCGACTCAGGGCACGGCAGCAACCATGGCACTG